>JARDZQ010000393.1 GCA_029240775.1 Rubrobacteraceae bacterium
CAGGATCCGTATGCCGGGGAGATGGCCGAAGAGGGCTCCGAGATCTCTGTGGATGTCGTTGGCACCCGGATCGCGGACGTGCCCGATGTCCAGGGAAAGACGCGAGAGGAGGCCGAGCGAATCCTCAAAGAGGCGGGTTTCGAGATTGAGGCCAAGACCGCTAGGAGCTCCGCTGAAGACGAGAACCTCGTGATCGGGCAGAATCCCCGAGGCGATGGTGGCAAGACGGCCAAGGTAGGCTCGGTCGTCGCCATCACGGTTGGCGAGGGGCCCGCGAACATAGAGGTTCCCAGCATCAACGACCAAGCTCTAAGTGGAACGGAGCAGATCCTCGAGGACGCGGGTCTGAAGCTCGGCAGCCAAATGGAGGTCCCGAACGACCAGGTGCCTGCGGGTCACGTGGTCGAACAGCATCCAGCTGCCGGTACGGAGGTGGAACCGGGCAGCACCGTGGACGTCGTCGTCAGCTCCGGTCCGCAGCAATCTCCCACCCCGAAGGCGGAAGACGATGCGCAACCGGTCGGCTCGCCAGCGCCTCCTGCTTCGACGGCCCCTGCTTCGACGGCCACTCCTTCGACAGCCCCTCCTTCGACAGTCCCTGCTATGGCAGCCAACGATGATGGCGAGTTTGAGGACGAGGGTGAGTTTGAGGACGAGTTCGAGGACGAGTTCGGCGACGACGATAGCAGCGGCCACGGCGGCAGCGGCCACGGAGGTCCAGGACGACACTGAGGGCCAAAGTGTGAATCGATCGCGAGGGATGGTCATGCGTACTCGCGCCCGGCGCTGAAGGTACCCGGGCCTCCCACCTAGAGCGTGGATCGCGGGCGCACCTGGCGAGCGCCAACGCACGGGAAGGACAGGGACTCTAGTTTACGCGCTGGACTGCCGATGAACGGATCGGTTCTGATTCAGAAGGTCATGCAGCAGATAGGGAGGACGCACGTCCTGCACGATCTTTCGCCCGACTACACATGGGGCGGACCTCTAACGAATAGACTTCCCCATGATCAAACGGTCGGGAGGGCCCGGCAAACTAGCGGCGACCGAGGGTTCACGACGTGGACAAGACCGACCAGTCGCCGCGCTCGAGGGGTGCCAGAACCGGGGTCACGTCCATATTAGCCTCGACGGCTCGAGTAACGGGCTCGCTCAATTCGGCGTGTCCAATGAGGATGGCGCCGCATACCTTCCCATCTCTGAGGACGAGCTTACGGTAGCGTCGGGGGTTCCGATCTTCGAAGCGCAACTCGCGTGCGCTTTCGCTCCGTGCTTCGGTCTCCCCCACCGAGAGCAGATCTATCTCGGGCACCTTCAGCTTCGCCGGGGGCGCGGAGCCCGCATAGCGCAGGTCGCCGCCCAGGAGGTTGGTCGCGGCCACGTGGGCCTGCTCCATGCTCGCAGGCCAGAGCCCGTGTATGCGCCCCTCGTGCTCGGTGACGTCACCGGCGGCAAAGATGTGGGGATCTGAGGTCATCATCCGGTCGTCCACGACGACGCCGCGCCGCACCGCGAGCCCCGCCTCCCGCGCCAGCTCGACGTTCGGCCGGATGCCCGTGGCTACCAGACACAGATCGACGCCGAGCTTCCGGCCGTCAGACAGGACGACACCCTCCACCCGCTCAGTGCCAAAGATCCGGCGTGGCTCTGCCCAGGGCAGTATGGCTATGCCGAAGTCTTGCATCAGCTGCCCGAGGAGCATGCCGGCGGGGCGGTCGAGCTGGCGGTTCAGTGGCCACTCGTTGCGGTTGAGGACGAAGGCGTAGGCTCCAAGCTCGGTAATGCTGTGTGCCGCCTCCAAGCCGAGCAATCCGCCGCCGATGATTAGGGCCCGTCGACAACGCTGGCGACGGATGTACTGCTGGACCTGGACGGCGTCTTCTATCGTCCTGAGGACGAAGGTGCCCTCGAGCCCAAAACCTTCTATCTCCGGCACGAAGCTCTTGGCACCGGTCGCGAGCAGCAACCGGTCGTAGGGGATGGATTCGCCCTCGGCCGTCCTCACCTCCCGCTTCATACGATCGATGGCGGTCGCGAACACCCCGCGCAGGTACCGGATACGCCTGGCGGCGGCCCAGTCGCGCGGCATGAGGTAGAGCTTGTCGATCGCCGTGGTCTCGGAGACCAGCTTGCCGATGGCCATGCGGTTGTAGAAGTCGTAGGGCTCGTCGCCGAGCAGGGTGACCTCGCCCTCGGGGTGCAGCTTGCGCACTTCGATGGCGGCGTTGACACCGGCGGCACCGGCGCCGATGACGACGACCCGCCGGACGTCTTCGCTAATGGCGAAGCCGGGTGCTGGCGTCTCATCCCCCTCTGAAGCGGACACGGCCGGCTCATCCTGGACGGCTGCAGGATCGGCTGTGGGAACGACCGTCACCGACCCCTGGACGTGAGCGCTGCATGCCATCCGGCACTCGGCCGGCAGGCCGAGCCGCTCGAGCGTGGCACGCTCCGCCGAAGAAACCGGCGAGAGGTTCTCCATGCCGGCAGTGATCCGCACCGGGTCCGCGCCGCACATGCCCATCCGGCAACCGGCCTCCATGTTCACCTGGTTGGCTTCGGCCACCTCCAGCAGCGTCTGGCCGCCCTTGGCCAGCACCGTGGGTCCGGGGGTGAAGGCAACCTCGACCTTCTCCGCCCGGTCTTCGTCGTAGACGCGCAGGACGCGGTCGGCGTCCCTGGCGGGAGTGGTGTGCGAGGCGCCGAGGAAGAGGCGCTCGCGCGGCAGGGCACGCAAGAACCACACGACCGTGAGTATGGCCACAGCTGCTTGCAGCAGGTACGCGAGCGGGGTCTCCCCCAGGCCGAATTGCTGCATCGCCCGGGGCGCGACGAACCAGTAGAAGAGGTTCAGCGCGACCACTACGTGGCCTAGGACGAGCTTGTAGCTGCTGAGGTTGGAGACCGCTTCGACCGCCATAAAGACGCCTACGCCGGCGGCCACGAACAGCAGGATCCGGCCGTAGAGCAAGAGGACGCTCGTCGCCGTGATATCGGTGAGCGCGGGCTGCGTGAAGAACGCGAGGATCAGCCCCGGCATCGCGCCCGCGAACAGTTTGCGGTTGGCCCCCAGGCGCGG
>JARDZQ010000394.1 GCA_029240775.1 Rubrobacteraceae bacterium
CGGGCGCGATCTTACGCAAAGGGTCTATGGTGTCGGCGTGGAAGACGAAGCGCACATCCTCGCCCCTGGCCTTCAGGGCGTTCGCTACCGCCTCCCCGACCAGGACCTCTCGCAGGTTGCCGACGTGAATGTGGCCGGAGGTGCTGATGCCGGTCACCACCACGTGCGGTCCAGCTTCAAGCCTCTGGGCCACCCTCTCGGCCCAACCGGGTACGGGAAGTTCGCTCAACCTGTGCTCCACGTAGACATTAGGTTCGTTTTCAGATTAAAGGAGAAGCGAGCCGGCAGCGCCGTTAGCTCGCGACCTCGACGTTCACTATCTCGTACTCCGTCGAGCCGCGGGGCGTGGAGACCGTAACCTTGTCCCCCACCTTGCGCCTGAGGACGGCGCGACCGACGGGTGAGGCGTGGGAGAGCTTGCCGTTCGTCGGGTCCGACTCGTTGGCGCCGACGATCTGGAATGTCCGCTCGTTGCCCTTCTTCTTGCTGCCGACGACCCGCAGCGTCACGCGAGTACCGAGATCCACGGCATCGGTGTCGGCCGCGGAGGGATCCACCACCTTCGCGTTACGGATGCGGCGCTGTATCTCCCCGATCCTGCGCTCTAGGAGACCCTGCTCCGTCTTGGCGTCGTCGTACTCGGAGTTCTCGGAGATGTCCCCGAACTCCCTCGCCTGCCGGATGCGGTCCGCAACTTCCTTGCGACGCACCTCGGTAAGATACGAGAGCTCTTGCTGGAGCTTCTCGAGACCTTCCGGGGTGACGAGTTCCTGGTTTCTGTCGGTCATTGGCCGCGAGATTATACGGGCGAGCCTGAAGGCTGTCAACGATTGGAGCGGTCAGCTTTCAGCTCTCAGATCTCAGCTTTTTGAGGGCCAGGCAATTCACTAGCTCGAAAATGCGTGAGGACAGCAAATGAGGCACCGGCTCATCGAGGGAGCGCGGGGTCTGCTCTGAGCTTCGAATCGGTACTGCTGACGGCTTCTAAGCGTTCATCTCGTAGAGAACCCGCAGCCCCTTGAGCGTGAGATCCGGGTCGAACGCTTCTATCTCACGGCAGTGGCGCACGATGACGCTCGCGGGGCCGCCGGTTGCTACGACGTGGACGCCTTCCTCGCCGAGCTCTTCGCGCGAGCGGCGGACGAGGGCGTCTATGGCGCCGGCGTAGCCGTAGACGAAGCCGCTGCGGATGGAGTCGGGGGTGTTGGTTGCTATGACGCTCGGGGCTTCTTCTTCGAGGTCCACGCTCGGGAGCTTCGCGGTGCGGGCTACCAGGGCGTCGAGAGCGACGTAGAGGCCGGTGAGGATAGCGCCCCCGAGGTAGCAGCCCTCGCCGTCCACGGCTTCGACGGTCGTCGCGGTGCCGATGTCCACGATGATCGCCGGGAACCCGTAATGGTGTCCCGCCGCTACCGCGTTGACGATCCTGTCCGCCCCTACCGCGGCCGGGTCGTCGTAGCGGTTCTTGATGCCGGTCTCCATCTGCGTGTTCACCAGGTAGAACGGGACCCCGAGCACGTCCTCAGCCAGGTGTCTGTACGAGCGGGTGAGGCCAGGGACGACGCTCGAGACGATCAGGGCGCTCACCTCCCCGAGCCGCAAGCCCTTCAAGTCCAGAAGCCCGGCGAAGACGACCGCGAGCTCGTCGGCGGTGCGCTGCGCCTCCGTGGCGATGCGCCAGTGTCCTCCCAGCTCGTCCCCATCGTAGAGCCCGAGGACCGTCTGCGTGTTACCGACGTCCACCGCCATCAACACAGTGTCTCTACCTCCAGCTCCTCGATACCGCTCGGGTCCACCTCCGCCAGCAGCTCTTCTACCCGGCCGCGTCGGGGGATATGCAACTGCGGGTCCAGGTCCGCGAGCCCCTTCAGGTTGAAGGCGCGCGTGACCCCGCGGTGAGGGACCCCGAAGCCCGGCTCGTCTATGACCTCCTCGCCAAACAGCAGCACGTCTACATCTAAGGTGCGGGGGGCTCTCTCCCCTTTGCGCTCGCGCCCCAGAGCGCTCTCGACTCCCTGGCAGTAGCGCAGGAGCTCTATCGCCGGCAGGCCGCACTCCAGCTCCGCCACGCAGTTCAGGTAGTGGGGTTGATCCCCTTCCACCTCGACCGGCGCCGTCTCGTAGATTTTGGAAGCACGAAGCAGTCTCATCCGCGGCCCTCGATCCAGAGCTTCCAACGCCGCCCGGAGGTACGCGAGCCTGTCGCCCAGGTTGCTGCCGAGGCTGAGGAAGGTCCGGGTCACCGGCTGAAGGTACGGGTCACCTTGAACCCGGCTACAGTATGGGCCTCGAGCATCCGTTGATCTGTGGCGCTGACCGTGACCTCTCTGATGGCGGGGAACCCCTCCAGCACATGCTGCCCCACCCTCCAGACGCCTGCCTCTACGCTGCCGAGTTCCCGGGCTTCGAGAACGCCTGCGACCTCCGTGAGTATGTCGTCGTGGTCCATCACGCTCGAACCCTCTTCGGCATCCTGCACCGCGTAGGCATAGTCCAGGTCGAGGAGCAGCGTCTCCGGTTGGCCGTCGAGACGCGCGATGATACGCAGCGATTCGACCTGTCCCCGGAACAGAAGCGGCTCTCGCACGTACTCCCGGGGACCGACTTCCACCAACGGCGTCTCGTCCGGTACAGGGCTCGTCTCCCCTCCAAGCCTCCCCACGACTTCGCAGCGAACTCTATCCGCATCGACTTCCAGGTTCGAGAGAATACTCGCTGCGACGCCCTCCTTCTCCCTCGCAAGCCCGAGCAAGATGTGCTCTGTGCCGATGTAGTTGTGCCCGAGCTGCATGGACTCTCTGAGCGCCAGCTCCAGCACCTTCTTGGAGCGCGGGGTGAACGGCGCCTGAGCACCGGTTTCCTCCTCGCCGTAGCCGACGATCGACTTGACCTGCTCCCTCGCCCCGCGCAGCGTGACGCCAAGCGAGGTCAGCGTCTGCGCGGCGACTCCCTCATCCAAGCGAAGCAAGCCCAGAAGCAGGTGCTCGGTGCCGACATAGCTGTGGTTGAAGTGCCGGGCCTCTTCCTGGGCGAGAACAACCGTTTTACGGGACTTCTCGGTGAAACGCTCGAACATC
>JARDZQ010000395.1 GCA_029240775.1 Rubrobacteraceae bacterium
GATTTCGTGCACCGCTACCCCACGCCGCCAGGCCAGCTCGGCCGTGCCGTCGGGCGAGCCGGAGTCGATCACCAGGACCTCGTAGCCGAATGGCGTCTCCTGATCGAGGAGACGCTCGAGAAGATCTCCGAAGCTGGGACCCGCGTTCAGGGTGGGGATGACCACCGAAACCTTGGGGCTCGATCCGGAGGCTGCTTCCACGCTAGTTCTCTCTATGAATGCTGCTCCACAACGCCCAGATAATATATCCGCTGCTCGACCGGAACGTCGGCGCTGCCGGTATGAGAATGCATCCGTGGGGCTCAGGTGTTAGGGTTCCGAAGATCTCGCCCGCGCAAGGCGGGCATGACCGGGACGAGCGTGGGTATGAGATCTACAAGGGTCGTAGCGACGTGTCTCCTGCTGCTGGCCTGCGTTTGTCTGTCCCCGACCCAACTGGAGTCTGGCTCCCTTCAAGCTCAGGAACGCCCCAACATCCTGTTCATCCTCACCGACGACCAGGACGTCGGCTCGGTGTCGGAGCTACCCAACGTCCGCTCCCAGCTCGTCGAGCGCGGCACCACCTTCGACCGCGCCTACGCAACGACCCCCCTCTGCTGCCCGAGCCGGACCTCCATACTGCGCGGCCAGTACGCCCACAACCACAAGGTCTGGGACAACAAGGCCCCCGATGGTGGCTTCGAGCGCTTTCAGAGACTCGACCTCGAAGCCTCCACGGTGGCCAGGTGGCTGGATGAGGCAGGCTATCACACCGGGTATATTGGCAAATACCTCAACGAGTACGGCTCCTACGAGGAGCCCACCACCCATGTGCCCCCCGGATGGGACCGGTGGATCGGCTACGAGGGTGGCCCCCAGGAGCAGCACGCAAGGGAGGCCTTCAAGGTCAACGACCAGGGCAACGTGGCACGCATCGACGCCGTCCCCGGGTACGACACCGACTACTTCGCCCGCAGGGCCGAGGCCTACGTAGAGAACCGCAAGGCGGGCAATCCATGGTTTCTCGTGGTCGCGACCAATGCCGCACACACGCCTGCCGACGCCACCGCGCGCAATGACGATTCCTACCTCGGGCGCCAGATGCCCAAGACCCCCGCTTTCAACGAAGCCGACCTCTCTGACAAGGCCACTATCTGGCGGGACAACTCCAAGCTCCCCGAGAAATGTCCCCAGGACGGAGCCAATAGGTCAGACGAGAAGCTCCGGTGCGTACCGGAGGCCAACAAATTGTGGCGCGACCGAATGGAGTCCCTCAGGGACGTCGACGACATGGTCGGCGGGCTGCTCGCGGCGTTGCGCGAGAAAGGTTTTGCGAAGAACACCTATGTGGTCTTCGCCTCCGACAACGGGTTCGCGCTCTACCAGAACCGCATCTTCTCCAAGGGTGCGCCCTACGAGCCCTCCCAGCGAATCCCTTTGATCATCAAGGGTCCTGGAGTGCCGGACGGCCGCGTCGACCACCGACTCGTGGCCAACATTGACCTCGCTCCGACCTTCGCCCAGTGGGCGGGGGCCCGAGCACCGAACTTCGTCGACGGGCGCAGCCTCGTCCCTGTCCTCAGCAACCCTGAGACCCCGTGGAGGACGCGCCTGCTGTTCGAGAACCGCCTCGGCGACCACGACTTCCACGTCCTCAGAACAGAGGCGGACCAGGTCTACATAGAGTACCCGCTCACGGGCGAGACGGAGTACTACGACCTGACCGAAGATCCCTATCAGCTCCATGGGCAGGCCGAAAGACAGCCGCCTGGGCTCAATGAGCAGCTGCGAGACCTCGTGCGCTGCGCCGGCGCGAGCTGCCGGGTGGCAGACGGAGGACCGTGAGAACGGCCCTTCAAGGTCTAACTGGTGTCTGCCTGGCCCTGCGATCCCCGGCGCGGTCGTCCTATGTCGGGACCCTGGTCAAGGACCATAGAGCATCCGCATCCATCGCCAGCTCGACGCCAACCTCTCCGAGAGGCTCTCGCTATCGCCCTCGTAAGGGTAAGAGAACTCTTTAAGCAGGGGCGCTGTTATGCGCTCGACGATCTCCGCCTGCTCGGGAGTGAGGTCCTCCCTCCATCCACCCGGGGTGGCCTTGCGGTGGAACTTGCCCTCCCCCTTCTCCTCTTCGGGCACGTTCTCCCAGGAATGCTTCTCCACCGCCCCGGAGAGTTCCGCCTCGTCCACCTCGATGCCAAGGGAGGAATAGATGCGTCTCATCGTGCCCAGGGTGTCGGCCCTCAGGTCCTCGTAGCGGACCATCACCTTCGGACCTTGGTGAGTGTCGTAGGCTAATTTGCTGTTGCCCACATACCACAGGTACTTGTGGGCTCGCCTCTCCACGAAATCCTTCGGACGCTCTTCTGCTAGCGATTCCTGCAGGTTCCTGCGCTCGTAGTGCCAGCTCCCCTTCCGGTGCGCGTCCATGCTGGAGGCCACCACGTCCCTAGGGTCGCGCACTAGCAAGGTCATGCGGCTCTCGGGCAGCGCACCCATCAGCAAAGGGGCGCCTATCGAGCCGTTGGGCTCCTTGACGACCAGGTACTCGTCTTCCTTGAGGTCCGGGAACCTCGTCATTGCCTCCTGCAATATGAAGCCCCTCATGGACCCCAGCCAGCTCGCTCTGTAGCGTCCCAGGATGAAGTGTTTCGTTTTGTGACGCTTCTCGTCGGCCCAGAGGTAGTAGAGGTAACCGAAGAGCAGCCCCACCATCGGTTCCCTCCACAGGGTCTGTCCCTCCAGCTCCTCCACCATCCTCATCAGCCAAGTGCTGCCAGTTCTGCCGTCGCCAAAGATCCAGACTATGTTCTCGGGCCGGGGGCCACCGGTCCCGGCACCGTTCTTGATCTCCCGCAATTCTGCGAGCTCCACGTCACGTGTAAGGCCCACCTTCAGGTTCAAGAACGTCCTTAGGCCTCGCGTCACTTTAGAGAGCGCGTACTCCCTGACAGGCAACGAGGGTTCTCCCTCGCCGCCCCTCGTAGGGTAGAACTCCTCGAGGAGGGGCGCTGTTATGCGCTCGACGATCTCCGCCTGCTCGGGAGTGAGGTCGTCCCTCCATCCACCCGGGGTGGCCTTGCGGTGGAACTTGCCCT
>JARDZQ010000396.1 GCA_029240775.1 Rubrobacteraceae bacterium
CGAGGGCGCCGCCCTCCTCCAGCCTGACGAGAAGGACGTGACCGCCCTCGGTCTTCACCCTGACCTGCGAGGCGTGGTCCTTGCCGTCCTGGCGGGCTACCCTCTCGGCGAGGCCGGCAAGCGCCGAGAGCATGGCCGTGACTCGCTCCCGGTCCACGCCCTCGCCGTGCGAGGAGGAGAGGAGCTCACCCTCCTTCGAGAGCACGCCACAGGACTCGATGTCCCCCGAAAGCGCCCGCAGGTCAGCCACCACGCGGTCCAGGTCCCCCGCCGCTCCAGTCCCACCCCGTTCCGTCATTCACATCCCTCCCGTCCCGCTGTGCCGCCGGGGCGGCATTATATCCAATGGGGACCTGGTGGCCACATTACTTACCCTCTCGGAGGCGCTTTGAAGGCAACCTCGCGGCCCTGAGAAGGTTTAGTGGTGTATTAACTATTGACACTGAAAAAAGTGAGAATACTTGTATTCGCCACCTTCACTTCTCAGGGCCACCACAATGTCCTCATGGGCAACTTCTTGTGCAGGCAAAGGACTTACTTTTTGGGAACCTCTCCTCGAGGGGAGCGTTCATCTTAGGGGCGCTCGGGGGCGCGCTCTCCTCCTTCAAGCTCTTCCAACTCTACCCCGACGAACCGAACCGCCGACCAAGGGAAGAGCATCATCATAGGGCTCAAGGCACGGTCGCCCCGAGATGCTTCGAAGCGAGCTACGCCCTCCCCGTAGCGCACCACCACGCCTCGCTCGTTCCAGCCTTCCAGTACCCCAAGCCAGGGCTCATCCTCTCCTATGACCCACAGCTGGACTACCTTACCGATCCACGTTTCCATACCACCGTGTGTCATGCCAGCCTCCGAGTTCCGTTAGGAGGTCGCTGCTTCTTACTAACCTAGTCTCAACCCAGGGTGAGGGATTTTCATGACACATATTGATGCTTCTACTGATCAAAGTTAATCAGGTTCTCAAGAGACGCGGCTAGGAGGCTTATTCAGCCAACATTCTAAGCTTCTCTTTTTACTACGTTGCGATCTTCGTCGTACTTCTAGCGAACCGGGAGAGACCCTTTAGGGCGTGTCCGCAAACGCGTTGTAGGGTGGTGCATGGCACGACATGAACTGCGACAGTGTACAAAGTTGGTTGCATCTCAGCAACGGACACGCAGGCGTCTATCCGGGTAACCGCTCAAACCGTTTCCACCCAGCCAATTGGTTTGCGTACACGCTGTAGCTTCGCCGAAATGGGTCGCGTATACTGCGCTCCAACCACCTTTGGGTGGCCGGTGCGTCTCTACATCATGTCTACTCCACACGAACCCCAGACCATCGTCTGCCACGTCACCGCGCTGCCGCAGGAGGACCATAGAGATGCGCACCCGTCCTGTCGGTGCCGACGAACTCGACCTCTTCGTCGAGGCCACCGGCTCCCCCGACCACCGTAAAGAAGTCAGGCAGTACCTGCAGAGCATGTTCGCCACCGGCTCGATGCGCCCGGAGTGGTGCTTCGTTACCCAGGAGGAAGAAGACCGTCCCCTCGGACGGGTCGCCTTCTGGACGTTGCCCGGCATGGAGGAGCCTTTCGCCCTGGTGCTGCTAGACGTCCCCTGGGGTGGCGACTACATGGGCGTGGGCACACCCCTGCTCGGGGACGTACTGAACGAGGCGCGGAGGCTGGGCGCCAAGGAGATCGAGCACGTCCTCGACGCCCCGCCGATGCAGCCCCAGTTCCAACACCACCCGGAGAAGCGGGTAGAGCTACTGGAGAGCATCGGGTTCGCCTTCAGGCGAGAGACGGGCCGTTTCGAGTGGCGGGGAGAGAAGCCCAACACAGAGCCCGGGCGATTGTCTTTCCGCACGCTGGAGGAGGTTGGGGACGAAGCGTTCGTCGACGCGATGAGGAGGGTATCAGAGGGAACGCTCGACCGCGAGATCCGCGAGGAGCGCGAGAAACTCGGCCCGCGAGAGGCGGCGCGCGAGTTCTTCGAGGACGCGCAAAGGGTGAAGCACGAACCCTCGTGGTGGCGGCTTGCCTACAGCAAGCCGGAAGGGGATCTCGTGGGCCTGGTTATGCCGGCGGAGCCGCCCGCCTTCCTGACCATCTTCTACGTTGGCGTGGTGCCGGAGATGAGGGGACGGGGGTACGTCGACGACCTGCTGGCCGCCGGCACCGCCACCCTCCTTGCCGCCCGGGCGAAAGGCGGAAACAAGAAGCCTCTGCGGGCGGACACGGATGTGGCCAACGCGGCGATGGCCGCCGCGTTCGAGCGGGCAGGATGGGCAAGGTTCGCGGGGAGGCGAGAGTACAGCGTAGATCTCACTTCGGATGGAGCGTAGGACAAGATTTGCAACCCGGACGATCTCCGATGCCAACAGGCGGTTATCTCGAAAACGAAGCGGGCAGACCCACGGATCCTGGTGCGAGGCTGCGGGGTTTCCGCGAGCGGCTCCACGCGAGCTTCCGCCGGCGCGCCGACGCCCTCTTCGAGCACACCGACGCCATCCTGATGTCTGGCCCGATCCCTTCGCTTCCTCACCTGAGCCTCGCGGCGTCGCAGGAGCTGGTGCAGTCTCTACGCGGCACTTGGCAAGGGTCGGACCGAGGAGCAAGCGCTCAAAGGACTGCTGTCGTACCAGCATCCAGGTGACGGCGAAAGAATGCGGGTGTATGGCGTGGACGTGTCGTCCTGGCCCCAGTGGATGCCCGCCGCGTGAAGCCCGATGATGAGGAGGGGCGGGAGAAGAACTCCCGACGAGTGGGCGTCCCTCCGAAGGATAGACCCGCCCCTCCTCTGTATCCTAGCAACTGACGATACATGAAGGAAGCCACAATGAATCACTCACCTACCTAGAGGGGATTCTCTCGGAAGGTCCGCTTAGGTAGGCGGGATAGCCACCCTTCTAGGATTTTGTTAAGATTCTATGTAAATTATCACACAATTCCCTTCTTAGGCTTCACAACGCTACACCTGGTTGGTATAAGGTGCGGCTAGGAAAGGAACAACGGTACTCGCATAGTGTAGAGGCTTTGAAGCCCGCCTCCGTTTCGATGGGCGCTCAAGATAGACGGGCAGAGCCAGTAG
>JARDZQ010000397.1 GCA_029240775.1 Rubrobacteraceae bacterium
TTGACGACGCGCCATCGAGCCCGACGAGCGTTTCCCACACGCACGACATCGGATCACTCCTTCCGCTTCACTCAAGCAACAAACGCATCATAACCGGCGACCTAGAGACAGCGCTTCCCCCAATTGCGTGATCTTTGAAACATTTTGGCGAACTACTTCCGAAGAGGTTTTGTGTGGCGAACTTCCTGGAACTCAGTTAGAGCGAAGTTCGCCGAATCCCACTTCTAGGAGCTTGGGTGCGAATAAGGGTCAAGTCACAAGTCGGTAGAAGCGCCACACGTCGTTCTCTACGGGCAGGATCTCCACTCCCGAGAAGCCCGCTTCGGTCGCGTAGCGTCGCAGCGTCGCAGGGCGCATCACGGTGCCCGTGCCCGCCGACGGCTGCTCGGCCATCCCCACCGGCAAGCAGTGCACGATGCTGTAGCCGTACATCAGCCGCTCGATCTCGTCGCTCGGGGCCGTGAAGTCCTCCCCCACTCGCTCGTCGACCACTAGCGCTGCTCCGTGGTTGCTGACCATAGAGCGCATCGCCCGTAGGGCCTCCACGGGTCGGCTCATGTCGTGGATGCACTCGATGGCGATCGCCAGGTCGTACCTGCCCGAGAGTTCCGGGTCTGCGGCGTCGCGGACCTGGAAGGTCACTCGGTCGGTTAGGCCCTCCGCCTCGGCGTTGGCCTTGGCTTCGGCGATGGAGTCCTCGTCGAGGTCGAAGCCGTCAACCCGCACCTTGGGGTAAGCTCGGGCGATCGAGATACTCGACCACCCCGTGCCGCACCCTATGTCGGCCACCCGGGCAGGCGGGTCGGCTTGCAACCGTTCGTGCACGTCGGGGACGGCAGGCAGCCACTCGGTGCCCATGAGGTTGACGAGCATCGGCCGGTTGCCGTAGGCGATGCCCTCGCGCATGTCCTCCCCGTAGTCGGGGTAGGGCACCCCTCCGCCCGTCCTGAACGCCTCCAGCACCGCCGGTAGCGGACGCGTTATGCTCACCATCTGCTGCGCGAACGGCGCCGCGTAGTAGAGGCTGTCGCGCTCCAGCAGCACCTCATCGTGCCCCTCCGGGAGCCGGTAGCGCCTCTCTTCGGGCTGTGCATCTGCATCTTCGACGACAAGGATGCCGGCCACCGCTTGCTGTTCGAGCCACTCCCGCGCGTAGCGCTCGTTAGTGCCTGTGGCATCGGCGAGTTGAGAAGCTGTCGCTCCGCCGTTGTCCACGAGCGTCCGGTAGAAGCCTAGGCGATCACCTACGTAGATGCTTAAGATCTCCATGAACCCGATGCAGCTTCCGAAGATCCTTTCGACCAATGCGTCCCTGCGTTGCTCGGGCGACTGGACTGACCCTCCCTCCATCTCCTGCTCCGACATGTGGGTTCTCCTTTCCCCCCGCTTCCCTTTAGCGAGACCTGACCCTTTCCACCGTAAGAGCATGATGCCACCACTCCAACCCCGGCGTGAACTTCCGAGAACGCCTACCTTCTAGGAGGTTCGTGAATAAGCCTCCTAGCCGATTGGCCTGAGAACTTGAGCAACTTTGATCAGTAGAAGTATCAATGTGCGTCATGGCAGCAGCTCGCTGCAGAGGCACAATCTAACTGCATCAGAGAGGCCGTTGAGAGGAGCTCACGATGATCGCTCACCACGCCCCCCACACACCACTGTGGAGGAGGATTCTCTCGCTGCCACAGACAAGCTTCGGGTGGTGGTCGGTAGAGTTCGTGGGCGCCTTCGTGGCGGTGCAGGTGGCCCTCGGCATTGCTCTGGGCGTCATGCGTGCTACCGGACTTCCGACGAACTTAGCCGCTCAACCGTGGCTCATGGCGATCGTGCTATCCGTATTGGGAGGTCTGGCACTGGCAGCGGTAGGGACGGGGTTGATCGCGGTGGTTCGCAGGGGTGAGCGTTCGATAATCGTTATCGCTACCGTGGTGCTCCCCATCATCTTCGTGCTCGGAGAGGTAATCGTGCCATGGCTCTTATCCCTTTAGAGACGGAGGGTTTAGGCCGAGCACGTAGAGCAAGGCTCCAATCTTCCGAGAATACCTACCAACTCGTCGGGGCTATTCGTTGTGGGGCCCGTGACCTTCGGATAAGATATGATTTTCTTGTCATCAACTCCTCCTGCGCGGGAGGCGCGACGCGAGAGTACACTGGGGTATGCGAGGAAGAAGCGAGGGCGATCCGATCAGGGTATTGTTGGCGGACGACCACACCATGTTCCGCCAGGGTATCGCGAGCGTCTTGGCCGACTACGGCGACATGGAGATCGTCGGGCAGACGGACAACGACGAGGGGGCCGTCGAGCTTGCCCGCCGGACCCGCCCCGACGTCGTCCTGATGCAGGTGCAGATGCCCATCTTTCGGGCCAAAGTGAACCTCAGAAGGATGCGCGAGGTCTCCGATCCTGCGCCCAAGGTGGTCATAGTCACCATGATCGAGGACCCGCGCCACGTCAGGGAGCTGATGGACCTCGGGGCGAGCGCCTACATCGTCAAGAGCGCCTCGGCAGAGCACCTGGTGGCCGCCGTGCGCGCCGCTATCCTGGACCCGAAGAGCGAGCACGCAGTTGTGGGCATGCCGCTCGGGATGCTAGAAGCAGCGCAGGAGGGCCCACAGGGCGTCCTTTCGGCCAGGGAGCTCGAGATACTGCTCCTGGCCGCCCGGGGACTGTCCAACCGCCAGATAGGGGCGTCACTGCACGTGACGGAGGGCACCGTCAAGCGCCACCTCGCCAACACCTACGAGAAGATGGGCGTAGGCTCCCGGGGCCAGGCCATCAGGAAGGCGCTCTACGAGGAGTGGATCACCATCCAGGACATCACCGACGACCCGGATGAGCCCTAAAGGGACCTGTAGGGAAGGGCACTACCCGCTGCCGTCCCCTTGCGACAGCCTCTCGGCCGCCTCCAGCACCTCGAACAGGTCCTCGAGGCAGACGTCGTGGACTTCCGAGGTCGTCCCGTCCAGTTCGATCGTGGCGTCGATGCGGTCGGCGATGTGTATCCGGACGCGGCACACAACGCCCTGCGCCAACGCCGGCGGCAACCCCGCTTCGTCGGCATCCTGCACG
>JARDZQ010000398.1 GCA_029240775.1 Rubrobacteraceae bacterium
CGCCTCGACCTCCGGCTGCGTCCGCGCGACCGCCGTTGACGCCCTCCAGTACGGCTACAGACCAGTAGTCCCGCGCGAATCGGTAGGGGACCGCAACGAACAGGCCCATGAGGCCAACCTCTACGACATAGATGCCAAGTACGGCGACGTGGTGCCGGCTGAGGAGATGCTCGAGTACCTGGAGCGAGTCGGTACTGCGCACGCTCGCTGATCCGGCCCCATGCTCGTGTCGTAATCGCAGTACTTCGTCGCGTTTCCTATCGTGCTCGAATCCATGAGATATTACCCGTCGCGGTAAAGAGGTAGAACAGTGGCGGCTCCGGCCGAATCCAACTTTCAGATCAGGGTGTCCCTCATGAACAGCGAACCGCTCATCTGGCGCCGGGTGCGGCTCTCCACCGAGGATGCTCGAATGGATAGGCGAGGACTTCGACCCGGTGACGGTCGACCTGGACGGGATCAACCGGCGGCTGGAACCTCTCCGCCAAAACGTAGGCGAATTTGATCGGGACAGCGGGCTGCAACCTTAGTGCAGCGCAACGGACTCAGTGCCAAAGTGCTCCGAGAGGAATTCGATTGCGGGGGCGACGGCGATGCCGGAAGTAACAAGACCATAGATAAACGCGTGCACCTGTCGAAAATTGGCAATATAGCTTTCAGGTATTGGGATGACATCCCGAACCATTCCGCGAGCGTCGGTCTGGACGCGTTCGTGATAATGCCGAACCACCTGCACGGAATCGTAATCATCAAGGCGCTGGATGGTCCGCGCAGAGACGTTGGCAGGTCGTCCCCAATTCCGCTGTGACCAGGTGGTGCCGTATGAACGGGGCCATACGTATTTCGCCTGGCAGACACGGTTCTATGATCACGTGATACAGGATGAAGCGGCCTTGCGGAACATCCGGAAGTGCATCCTGCATAACCCGGCAAGATGGAAACCGGACACGAACACCCTTGAAGAACGTGCGTCTTAGGACGCCGGCTCACACCCCGGGTCGCGAGCCGTCATACTCGACCCGGAAGCCACCGGCACGGCAGTGGCGGATGAACTCTTTGTAGTAGATCTTGGCCGCCCCGCTGAACCATTCGGTGGGCGTTACGTTGGCGGTGGGCACATGGTAGTCGCCGATCCACTCCGTGCGTCCCTTGACGGCATCGTGATCCGGTATGTCCGGCAACGCCTCCTCCAGCGCGTTGGCGAGGCGGGCGGCCTCTTCCTCGTTTACGTAGTCGCCGGGCTCTATTGCGGCTCCCTCCCAGCCGTACGCCCGGGCCAGCTCCCGGATGCGGTCCCACGACCGGTCGTCGAACCAGTGGCGCCAGGGCTCGCCTGTAACCACGTGAATCTCGTCGGATTCCAGTTGAACGGCCACAGGATCATCACCTCCCTCCCGAGAACTTACCAGCAGAGACGCGAGGACGCGCAGGGTTTATCCTGAGACGCGTGGGGCCAAGGACCGGAGGAGAAGATGGCCGAGAGCGACCACGAGCAGGTGTTGAGACGGCTGTTGGATGAGCTGGGACAGACGCTCGGCAGGCGAGAACGGGTTCTCGAAGGGATGAAGCGCACGCGCACCCAGGCGCGGCTACACGAGATCACCGTCGAAGCCGACCATCCTTTCGAAGGGTGGGACCAGGAGATGCTCGTGGACGACCTGCAACGCGAGCTCGAGCACCAGCGCGCCCAGGAGTTCGAGCTGCAGCGGGTCCTGGATCTGCTGCAGCGCCAGCGCGAGATCGAAGACCAGCTCTTCGAAGAGTTGGACCGGCACCTTGCCCCCGAGCACCGGGACGAGCTTGGAGAGCTCTGGCGCCGGATGGAGCAGCGGGACACCACCTTCGAGAAGATGGACTCCGGGTCGCTCGAAGATAAGAGGAGGCTCATCCCTCAGGCGATGGAGTGCCAGCGCGAACTCGACGACCGGCTCTTCAGGCTCATTGAGCGCCACCTGACCGAGATGCGTCGATCCTGAGATGTCTTCACCGGGGCTCGTAGCCTTACCGCTGGTCTCGAAAACGGGCCACCGCGATCGCGACCACCAGCGCGAGCACGGCGACGGGCACCGAGAGTACACCCGAGGGCCACCGGAGCGTGAGAATTCCCACGATGACCGCCCCGATACCGTAGGCCAGCCACACGTCAGCCGGGAGCAACAGGCCGCGTGCCGATGGCCTCCTCTGCTCGGGACGTTCCTCCCCACTCCCGTCGAGTATTGTGGCGGAGACCGCCGGGCGCAGCCGGGCGATCGCTCCTTCCGTCAGGTCCGTCAGCGTGCCGGTTATGTAAGTGGTCGCCACGCCGGGGATGCCCATGCGCCTCACGGCGGCGCTCTGGAGGCCCATCGCGACGGCCGGCAGGACGATCAGGGGATACACCGTCAGGCCGGCCGGTTCGGACTCAGCAAAGAACCACCCGATCGCGAAAGCGATGAGGACGACCAGCTCGAGGGCGAGGACTGCCGTGACGCCGGGCGGCCAGGTGGAGCGCTCTCGACCCGGCCCGAGAATCGCGGCCCCCACGGCAACGCCGACGATGAACCCGACCAGAGCGACGACTGCTCGCAGCGCCGCTCTTGCTTCCGCCTGGCCGAGGGCCAACCCGAGCAGTACCGTGTTCCCGGTCATGTTCGCCACGAAGATCTGGCCGAGCCCCAGGTAGCCAACCGCGTCCACGCATCCGGCAGCCAGAGAGAGCATCACCAGCATCGAGTTTCGTAGCGTCGCGGGCGACGTACGCCGCCCTACCCTTGACTCGTCGCCGCGATGCTCCATCAACCCCCCTTCGAAGCCTATCCGTACCCGGAAGATGCCAGAATACCTCGCCGCACGCTACCGGCCGCTCTCCTCTTGCGCGAGAGCGTGACCTCCACTACTAATGATGGAAACCGCAGGTTCAGGTGAACGAACAGAACGAAACTACCGGAGAGACGCCCGCCCCCACTGGAAGGAGAGAGAGCATACTTGAACCACAAGGCTCTGCGGGAAGAGGTGGTCTGGGTCTCCCGCCGCATGAGCGAGGCGGGTCTCGTCGTGGGAACCTCCGGCAACGTGAGTGCCCGCACC
>JARDZQ010000399.1 GCA_029240775.1 Rubrobacteraceae bacterium
GACGTGGAGAAAGTCCCTGTTACGACCCTCGCGCTCTCTGGCCACAAGCTCTACGGTCCGCAGGGCGTCGGGGCGCTCTACGTGCGGAGAGGCGCGACCCTGGCCCCGATCCTCTACGGTGGCGGACAGGAGGGGGGGCTGCGGAGCGGCACGCTGAACGTCGCGGGCCTGGTCGGCCTCGGGGAAGCTGCCCGGCTGGCCGGGGAAGAGCTGGAGGAGCGGGTGCGCCACGAGACGTGGCTGCGCGACGAGATCCTCGCGGGCGTGGCGCACATACCCGGCATCCGCGTCAACGGCCATCGCGAGAAGCGGCTCTCGAACAACGCGCACCTCTCCGTGGAGGGTGTGGAGGCCGAGGCGCTCGTGCTGTTTCTGGATTCGCTCGGGTACGCCGTCGGGAGCGGGTCGGCTTGTGCGTCCGGCTCCGCCGGCCACAAAGCGTCCCCGGTTCTGCTCGCGATGGGCCGGGAGGAGCGAGAGGCCTTCTCGGTGGTCAGGATCACC
This sequence comes from Rubrobacteraceae bacterium, assembly GCA_029240775.1. GTDB lineage: Bacteria > Actinomycetota > Rubrobacteria > Rubrobacterales > Rubrobacteraceae > JALYGY01. The sequence continues at coordinate 505 of JARDZQ010000399.1, forward strand.
GTCGGCAAGGACAATACCTCAGAAGAGGTCGATGGCTTTCTCGAAGCCTTCTCCGCGGCCGTCTCGCGCTTACGTGAACTATCCCCGCTGTATACGGGCTGAGATCTGATGCCCGAGCGCTACAGACCGCAGGTTATAGAGCATCTCGTGCGTCCCCGCCACGTGGGCGAGGTCCAGAACCCCTCCGGAAGGGGGGAATCGGGCGACGCGGCGTGTGGCGACGTCGCCCGCTTCTCGGTCAGGATAGAGGACAACGTAACTGCGGACGTCCGCTACAAAGCGTACGGTTGCCCGGCGTGCATAGCCGCCGGGTCCGCCCTCGCCGAGCTGGTGAGCGAAAGACCGCTGCTTGAGGCAGCGCGGGTCTCGAAGGAGGACGTGCAGGAGGCGCTGGGTGGTCCGCTACCGCTCGGCAAGGAGCACGCGCTCACCCTCGTCCTCGACGCGCTGCACAAGGCCTTCGAGGACCACCTGAACCGCGAGGGCGGGGAGGCGCTGGTCGAAGGGTACGGCGGAAACCTAGAGACACACCGCCGGGGCGCCCCTACGGGCGTCGTCGCGGCGATGAGCGGCGGGGTGGATTCCGCGGTTACGGCGCTCCTGCTCAAGGAGGCGGGTTACGATGTCGCGGCGGTAACTTTCAGGCTGCACGACGGGGAGCGGGGGAGCCGGTCTTGCTGCTCGCCCGACACGGTGCTCTTCGCGCGCGACACGGCGCACCGCATGGGGCTTGCGCACTTCACGCTCGACCTCAAGGAGCTCTTCGACCGGCGCGTCATGCGCGACTTCGTCGGCTCATACGGGGAAGGCAAGACCCCCAACCCGTGCGTCGCCTGCAACGCGCACGTCAAGTTCCACGCGGCGGCCTTCCTCGCCGACCGGCTCGGCTTCGAGAAGGTCGCGACCGGCCACTACGCGAAGGTCGCAGAGGGCCCTGCCCTCGCCCGTCCCGTGGACGAGAGTAAGGACCAGACCTACGTCTTGTGGCCGATCCCGAAGCCGTTGCTTGGGCGGACGGTCTTCCCCCTGGGCGACTACCGCAAGACGGAGGTGCGCAGGATCGCCGAGGAGAAGGGTCTCGCGGTCGCGTACACGCCGGAGAGCCAGGACATCTGCTTTATCCCGGACGGGGACTACCGCGGTTTCATCCGCAAGAAGGTAGAGGCCGAGCCGGGTGAGGTCGTGGACCGGGAGGGCACGGTGCTCGGGCGGCATGGGGGCGTAGTGGACTTCACCGTCGGCCAGCGGCGTGGGATCGGGGTCTCGGCCCCGACGCCGCTCTACGTCACCGAGGTCCGACCCCAGAGTAACCAGGTCGTCGTGGGGCGCAAGCAGGACCTCGAGGTACGCGAGGTCAGAGTGCGGGGGCTCAACTGGTTCCTGGATCCTGGCGAGGCCGGCTTCGTACAGGTACGCTACAACAGCGCGCCCGTTGCGTGCGAGGTCGAGGAAGGCGAGGCAAGCGGCGAGTGGGTCGCGCGGCTCGATGAGCCTGTGCTCGGCGTCGCGCCGGGTCAGTCGGCGGTCTTCTACACCGCCGATGAGCAGCGGGTCGTGGGGGGCGGCGTCGTTGGTCGCCGCGAGGCGTAGATCAAAGCTATAATGCGGACTCTCGGGTGGGAGGTGCGGTAGAGCTTGGACGCTTTCGTTGAGTTGATGAAGGGAATACTCTTTGGGGGGATCGCGGTCGCTTTCTTCGTGCTCGCGTGGATGTTCTTGCGGCTGGCCAGCATCTTCTCGACCACCGAGCGGGCGATCAAGGACGTCTCGGAGCAGGTGGTGCCGCTGCTCGGCAAGACGCACGTGACGGTGGACAACATCAACAGCCAGCTCTCGCAGCTCGATGAGGCCGTAGGCGACGTAGCCGGCATGACCGGGGAGCTAGACCAGACGACCGCGGTGATCACCAAGGGAGTGCGCAGCGGCGTCATCAAGGTCTCTTCTGCGTCCGCGGGACTCTCGCGCGGCATCAGCACGTTCCTGGGCGGCGAGAAGAAGGAGGACTCGTAGGTGGAGGGCTGGGGCAAGATCGTGGCGGGAGTCGTGCTCGGCGTCGCGGGCACGGTCTACGCGACGAACGAGGAGGTGCGCAGGCGCCTTCCGAAGTCGGCGCGAGACCTCCCGGATAACGTGCGCCAGCGCTTCGAGAACGCCGTCTCGGCGGCCCGCGAGGCCTCCACGAGGCGCCGCGAGGAGATTCTGCGCGACCTCGCCGCACACGAGGCCCACGCCGACCGCATCGCTCGCGAAGCGGCGGCCGCCAGGCTCGCCGAAGACGAAGCGTCGAATGTCACAGAGAGTACCGAGGAGGGATCAGCTTGACCACCGACCACTCTCAGGAGTACGCCTACCTTAAGGTCCCGCCGGACAGGGAGCTCCGCTCGTGCGTGGGGCTCGTCCTGGCCGGGATGGCGGCGCGGGCGAAGGTCGGGGTCGGGGGGCTCGAGGAGGCCGTCGAGCTCCTGCAGGGTTTCCACTCCGAGGACGAGCCAACGCGGTTCCGCTTCTCGCTCGAGAACGACGGTGTACTCGCCGAGGTCGAAGAGCAATCCGACGGGCCC
>JARDZQ010000400.1 GCA_029240775.1 Rubrobacteraceae bacterium
GTTACGAGTGTTTGGGGCACGATGGCTGGTCCAACTCGGATCTTCCTGAGCACAAGCTTACTACGGAGGAACGCCGGATCAAACCCTCATCCGGAGGGATGGCATCCCTGGATCGCCCCTTCGATGCATCTCCACCCCCCGCTCCACCCTTCGGACGATGCCTCCCCACACGGCCGGACGGTATGTTCTTGGCGAAAGTAGAGCGTACCGGGAAGAAGGAGCGGACGATGAGGGCGGAAAGAGCACAACAGAATCAGACGACGCTGGTCCTCGGCGGCACGGGCAAGACCGGCCGCCGCGTGGCGCAGCGGCTCCTGGCGCGCGGGGTGAAGACGCAGGTTGGCTCCCGCTCCGGCGAACCGCCCTTCGACTGGGAGGATAGGGCGACGTGGGCGCCCGCGCTTCAAAACGTAGGTTCGGTGTACGTCTCCTATTACCCTGATCTCGCGGTCCCGGGTGCGCTGGCGGCGGTGCGCTCGTTCGCCGAGTTGGCTGTGGAGAGCGGAGTCCGGCGGCTCGTGCTCCTATCCGGCCGCGGCGAGGAGGAGGCCCAGCGTACCGAGCGAGCCGTGCAGGAGGCAGGTGCCGAGTGGACGATCGTGCGCTGCAGCTGGTTCAGCCAGAACTTTAGCGAGAACTATCTCTTGGAGCCGATACTCAGTGGTGAGGTCGTACTCCCAGTGGGGGACGTCCCCGAGCCGTTCATCGACGCCGACGACATCGCAGACGTCGCGGTGGCGGCGCTGACGGAGGACGGGTACGCGGGTGAGCTCTACGAGCTGACCGGCCCACGGCTCCTGACCTTCGCGGAGGCAATCGGCGAGATCTCATGGGCGGCTGGTCGCAAGATCCGTTTCGTGCCGGTCTCGGTGGAGGAGTACGCCTCCGTGCTGGCCGAGCAAGACGTACCGGCCGAGTTCGTGTGGCTGCTGACCTACCTGTTCAGCGAGGTCCTGGACGGCCGAAACGCCTACCTGACGAACGGGGTGCAGCGCGCCTTGGACCGCGAGCCCAAGGACTTCGCTAACTACGCGCGCGACGCCGCCGCCACCGGCATCTGGGATGGCGGACGATGAGTGGCATCCTCTACACCGCGACGCTGGTTACAGCCCTCGGCTGCGGGCTCGTCGCCGGCGCCTTCTTCGCTTTCTCAACGTTCGTGATGGCAGCTCTGAGGCGGTTGAAGCTGGAGCAGGGGATAGCCGCGATGCAGTCCATCAACATCCTGGCGGTTACCCCCGTCTTCATGACGGCGCTCTTCGGGACAGCGGTAGCTTGTCTCGGCCTGGTCGGGTGGGCCGTGATCTCTTCCGACGGGCGGACGACTGCGTTGGTGCTGGCCGGCTGTGTCCTCTACCTCGTCGGCACCGCCGGGGTGACGATGACGTGCAACGTCCCGCTCAACTACGGGCTCGCAAAACTGAACCCCCGAGACGCTGACGCAGCGGTGCGCTGGAAACGATTCGTGACGAGATGGACCGCGTGGAACCACGTGCGGGCCGTAACCGCCCTGGCAGCGGCTGCCGTGCTCACCATCGCACTCCAAGCGTAAGGATTCCGGACAGCGATTGACGATACCGGCCAATGCATGGTCCAGGGGCGACTAGTCGTAGATGGCTGCATCCAGAAAGAGTAGAGAAGGAGTACAGGACATGGCTAAGGCAGGCGATGAACTCATCAACCCGGTCACAGGGCTCAGGACCGTGTTTCGCAAGACCGCTCGGGACACGGACGGCGACTTGCTCCAGGTCGATTGGATCGGCTCTCCAGGCTGGACCACGGGTCCGGACCACGTCCACCCGCTCCAGGAGGAGCGATTCGAGGTCCTCTCCGGCAAGCTGGGCTTGCGGTTGGACGACGTCGAGCGCGTCCACGGCGCGGGGGAGGTGATCGTGGCCGCGGCGGGCTCCGCGCACGCGGCCTGGAACGCGAGCAGCGACGATGAAGTACACGTCCTGGTGGATTTCAGGCCGGCCTTGCGGACCGAGACCGCCTTCGAGATCCTGGCCGGGCTGGCGCGCGACGCGAAGACCAACAAGGCGGGAGCCCCCGGGAACCCGCTGCTGCTGGCGCTCGTCCTGCACCACTTCGAGGAGGAGATCTACTTCGTCCGGCCCCCGCTGGCCGTCCAGAGGGTCATCTTCGGGGCGCTGGCCAGGATCGCACGCCTGCTCGGGTATCGGGCTGAATACTCCTACCCCTACGCAAGGCGAAGCGAGGCTTCCCAGACGGAAGCGTAACCGGACGCGCGGCACAATACGCGGCGTTAGGCCGGAGCCTATTGGAACCCGGTGAGCGGCGGGTCAGGAGTCCTCGCGGAAAACTCGCCAATGTACGTAGGCTAGACAAGAGATGTGCCTGAAGCGAAAGGAGTCCCCGAGGTGGAAGAGAAACCGAACAAAGGAAATCCTATGAGGCTCGGGACCCTCCGCCCGACGGCACTCGGGTCGGCCGTCCGCGCCCTGACGCTTGCCTTAGCCACCCTCACCACGGGCCTCATAGCCGGCGTCTTCTACGCCTACGCAGTGTCGGTCAACCTCGGCCTTGCTGCGCAGCCCGACGCCTCCTATGTCGCCGCCATGAATGCGATAAACGAGAAGATACAAAACCCTCTATTCTTCCTCAGCTTCTTCGGCGCCGTCTTGTTCCTTGGCGCGTCGCTCGTGGTGTACACCCCGCGGCCCCACTCAGGCCGATTCTGGCTCGTCGTGATGGCCTCGGTGCTCTACGTAGGGGGCGGTTTCCTGCTGACAATCTTCGTGAATGTGCCGCTAAACGAGGAGCTTGCTCGCGTTGCCACCGGCACGTCTGCGGGCGAGCTGGCACGAGCGAGGGCAGAATACGAAGGTCCGTGGGTCTTCTGGAACGGCGTGCGGACGGTGTTCTCGATTCTGGCGTTCCTCGCCCTCGTCTGCGCATGCCTGCTGCGCGAGGACCGTCGGTAGCCGATGGCGTCACCGTCGTGATCATCACTTGTAGGATCTCCAACCCCGCTCCACCTTTAGGTGAACGCTTCTCCACCCGGCCCGCAGCACGAAAATGTTGCTAGAGAACAAGAA
>JARDZQ010000017.1 GCA_029240775.1 Rubrobacteraceae bacterium
ACCGGAATTTAGCGCACCCCTCGTCACGGCGCTATAGCGTTGACAGGTAAATGCAACTTTTGCAGGTAATTAAGGCGGTTATCCACAAAGTTATCCACAGTTGTGGATAACCGGCTGGAAAGCTCGCCGAACCAGCACGACCTCTACCATTCGAGGCCTGCAAACTGGTTGCGTCCGGCGCGTTGGAAGCACAGATGTAGGCGAGCTAGCGTTCTATTTGCAGCACTTTTCTGGCATGGTGTGTGTCGGATGCTGTGATGAGGAGAACTCTCTGGGGGGCGGGCATTGCTGGATGGCCACGGTGGCTTCGGATATACTCTGCGGGTCGTTCGAAGCATCCGGAGTGCTCGCAGAGGAGTTTTATGAAGCGTACGTACCAGCCGAATCGCCGCAAGAGGGCAAAGACGCACGGGTTTCGCAAGCGCATGAGCACGGTTGGCGGTCGGAGGGTGATCGCGGCCCGCCGCCGGCGCGGCAGGCGTCGGCTGGCCGTCTGATCTTTGCCACGCAGTAAGCGTACACGTCTGACCGACTCTCCGGAGTTCGAGAGGGTTTACCGGCAGGGCGCCGCCTACAGGGGCAGGCTGTTCTCCGTGCACGCTTTCCCTAATGAGTTCGGCACGCCCCGCCTTGGTCTCTCCGTCTCCCGAAAGGTCGGGAACGCGGTGACGCGCAACGCTGTTCGGAGGAGGCTGCGCGAGGTCTTCTACTCGACCCTCGACGAGGCGCCTGGAAGCTGGGATCTCGTCGTCTCAGCGCGTCCGGCAGCCTCCGAGGCCAGCCTTCAGGAGCTGAAGGAGGAGTTCGCGAGGTCGCTGCGCAAGCTGGGTGAGACCGGCAAGGTCGGAGGGGTCGGGCCGAGGTAGCCGTGTTCAGAACGTTGGTCATTACTGCGATCAAAGGTTACCGGCGCTTCGTCTCCCCCATGCTGCCGCCGTCTTGCAGGTTCAAGCCGAGCTGTTCGCTGTACACGCTGCAGGCCGTCGAGAAGCACGGTCTGCTGAGGGGCAGCCTCATGGGTGCTCGGCGGGTGCTCCGCTGTCACCCGTTCTCTGAGGGAGGATTCGACCCGGTCAAGTGAATAACGTATTCAACTCAATTGCAGACTTTTTCGCGAAGCTCTTCGACCCCATCGTGAACATTCTGGGTCAGGTCCTACTCTACTTCCACGAGGGGCCGCTCGGCGCGCCGTGGTGGTTGAGCATCGCGCTCCTTACCGTCGTGGTGCGAAGCCTCCTCTTCCCGCTGACGGTCAAGCAGGTCAAGAACATGCGGGCCATGCAGGACCTGAGGCCCGAGATGGACAGGATCCGGGCCCAGTTCCCGAACAATCGGCAGAGACAGCAAGAAGAGATAATGAAGCTTTACCAGGAGCGGAAGGTTAACCCTCTGGGCGGTTGCCTGCCTATCCTGGTGCAGATGCCCGTCTTTATCGGGATCTTCTACGTCATACGCCAGTTCGGAGGCTATACGATCGGGGACAGGGTCGTACCGCCTGAGTATCCTAGCTTCCACGAGGGTGGCATCCTCTGGTTCCAGAACTTGTCGGCTGCGGACCCCACTTACCTCCTCCCCATCATCTCCGCGCTGACGATGCTCGCGGCCACGGAGATCACCGCGAAGAACATAGACCCTCAGCAACGCTGGCTGATGCGGTTGCTACCTATCGGCATCACGGTGTTCCTGCTCAACTTCCCCGCCGGGCTGTTCGTCTACTGGATTACGTCTAACCTCGTGACCCTTATACAGAACTACGTGATCTACTACCATGGCCCCGGCCGGAGACCCCCCGGCTGGGAACCCCAGAGCCTTTTCCCCAGAATGAGCGGGACCGGCAAAGGCGGCGGTAACGGGGCCACAGCGCCAGAGGATGGCCGGACGACTGAGGACGGCTCCCAGGGGACGCAGGCGAGCGCGAACGGCGATGCCGCGGCGCAGGCCGCGAAGACAGCGAAGAGGAGACGGAGAAAGAAGAAGAAGAGATGACCTATTCTCGGGAGTTCAACGCCGGTACGGTAGACGAAGCACTGCGGAAGGCTTCTGATAGCCTCGGTCTGGCCGCCAGCGACCTCTCCTACGAGGTGCTGGACGCCGGTAGTGAAGGTTTCCTCGGTATCGGAGCGAGAGACGCACGCATCGTCGTCAGGGTACCGGACTCGGAAGGGATCGCCGATTCCGAAGAGGGCGGCTACGAACCCGATGATCAAGCCGCCAGCGAAGAGTCACCGTTCGTTTCCGCGCACGCGGATGCGGAGGATGCGGTAGCCGGTCCTCCCCCCTCCCCGGATCTGTCCGAGGTCTATGGCGAGACCTCCGAAGTGGAGGACGTGCCTGCCCCGGAGGAGCTCCTCTCCGAGGTCCGGGACCTGGTGACTGCCGCCGTCGACGCTATGGGCTTCAAGGCACGTATAGACGTCTACGACGCGAACGGCTTTATCGCGGTAGATGTCGCCTCCGATAGCACGGCGCTGTTTATAGGCCAGAAGGGCGAGACTATCGACGCGCTGCAGTATCTGGTGAATGCGGCTGTCTACCGCAAACGTCCCTTCGTGAAGCGGATAGTGTTGGACGCCGAGGGTTACCGTCAGCGCCGCGTCGAGGCTATCCAGGGCATAGCGCACCGTACCGCACGCAGGGCCGTACGGGAGCGGCGTGCCGTCGAACTCCCACCTATGAGCCCCGCCGAGAGGCGCGTGGTCCACATTTACCTCCGGGATAACCCCAACGTCACTACCGCAAGCGAAGGCACGGGAGATAACCGCCGGGTGAGGATCTCTCCCACCTGAGCATAGATCAGTCCTGTTTCACGTGAAACGCGCGCCTTTCCGCCTTCCACAAGCCCCGCTGTGCGACAGTTGTTTGCGCGCGCAAACTTTTGTCACATGAATGTTTCACGTGAAACGTCGATGTGGGCGCGCTAGAGCTCGTAAAGCTCCAGGCGAGAGCGTGGGGGATCGGCCTGGACGCTCAGCGGCTAGGCCATCTGGATAAGTTCGCACGCTTGCTCGGAGATTACGAGGAAGCCAACGTGATCGGCACGCGAGACAAGAGGGAGGTGCTACTGGAGCACGTTCTCGACTCTCTAAGCTGCTTCTTGTTCAAGCCCCTTGGTGAGGCAGAGCGTCTCGCGGACGTGGGCTCGGGCGGCGGACTCCCAGGTCTGCCCATAAAGCTCGTCGCGCCCCAAGTGCGGGTGACCTTGGTCGAGGGGACCGCCAAAAAGGCTCGCTTCCTCCGGCGCACGCTACAGACAATGTCGTTAGACGGCGTGAGGGTGGTCAATGAGCGGGCGGAGGAGGTCGGACGAGCCGGCGAGCATCGGGAAGGCTATGACGTCACCACGGCGCGGGCGGTCGCGCGTCTCGCGGTGGTGGCCGAGTACTGTGTGCCTCTATTGCGGGTAGGGGGGCACGCCATATCCATGAAGGGGAGCTTGGATCCGGAGGAAATATCCGAAGGACAGAGGGCGGCGGAGAAGCTGGGAGCTGAGGTCTCCGAGATCATACGTGTGCCCCGATTGCCTGAGATCGGTGAGAAACAAAGGTCTCTGGTGATAGTCAGAAAAGTGGGGGAGACCCCGAACAGATACCCCCGTAGCGTGGGTGTGCCTGCGAAAAGACCACTAGGTATGGTGTAGGAAGAAGCGCCCGCGAGGCGCGTGCTAAGATGCCCGCCGTGAGATCCGTAGTCGCCATAGTGAACCAGAAGGGCGGGGTAGGTAAGAGCACCACCGCCATAAACCTGGCGGCTTACCTCGCGGAGAAAGGCCAGAGAATACTGGTTGTCGACATGGACCCCCAGGGAAACGCCACCAGCGGGCTCGGCGTCCTCCCGGACTCGGGCGGCTGCATGTACGACGTGCTCCTCGAAGGCAAACCCCTACAAGAGGTAGCCGTCGGCACGCGCCTAGAAGGGCTTGAGGTAGCGCCGGCGACCATCAACCTCGTGGGAGCGGAAGTCGAGCTGGTGTCCAGTCTCGCCCGGGAGTTCAAGCTCAAGCGTGCGCTGGAGAAGCTGCCGCCGGACGCGTACGACATGGTACTCCTCGACTGTCCTCCCTCGCTCGACCTGCTCACGCTCAACGCTCTGACCGCGGCGGATGAGCTGCTCATCCCGATACAGTGCGAGTACTACGCTCTCGAAGGCCTAACGCAGCTCATGCAGAGCGTCAGGATGGTACGGGAGGAGCTCAACCCCGGCCTCAAGGTTGGAGGAGTGCTCCTCACAATGTTCGATCCGCGCACCAACCTCGCCCACCAGGTCGCCGACGAGGTGCGGACCTTCTTCGGGGATCTCGTGTTCCACACCATCATACCCAGGAACGTCAGGTTGAGCGAAGCGCCCAGCTTCGGGCTACCGGTAGCGCTCTACGCTCCCAAGAGCACAGGAGCCGAGGCGTACGCGGCAGTCGCCGAGGAGGTATTGAGCCGTGGGTAGGAGGGGGTTGGGACGCGGGCTCAGCGCCCTAATTGCAACAGGAGAGAGCGTGGGCGGGCTCAAGTTCGAAGAGCTCCCGACCTCCGCGATACGCCCAAATACGCGCCAGCCGCGGCGCAGCTTCCCGGAGGGCGGCATCAAGGAGTTAGCCGCTTCCATCCGGGAGGTCGGGATCCTGCAGCCGCTGGTGGTCCGTTCGACGGTAGGCGGCTTCGAGCTCATAGCAGGAGAGAGGAGGCTGCGGGCCGCCAAAGAGGCAGGGTTGGACAGGGTCCCGGTCCTCATCCGGCAAGCAGGTGAGAACGAGTCCATGGAGCTCGCGCTCATCGAGAACCTGCAGCGTGAGGACCTCAATCCTCTGGAGACCGCCGCCGCCTACCAGGCGCTCATGGAGGGCTTCGGGCTCAGCAAAGAGCAGCTGGCCCACCGATTGGGCAAGAGCCGGGCGGCGGTAACCAACACATTGCGCCTCGCGCAACTGCCAGAGGGGATCCGGGCCCTCCTCGAGGAAGGGAAGCTCACGGAAGGACACGCCCGGGCACTGCTCGGCCTCGAGACAGAGGAGCAGATGGTCCACCTAGCGCAGCGCATTCAGGAAGAGCGCCTCTCGGTCCGCAAGACCGAAGAGCTCGTACGCGAGTACCTCTCCGGAGCCCGCGAGACCCGCCAGACCAGGCAACGGAGCGAGACGCCCGTCGAGTTCGACGAAGCCTCCAGGCTCATGCGCGAGGCGCTCGCCCTCCCCGTCAGGGTCAGGCCGCTGCGCAGAGGCGGGAAAGTCGAGATCCGCTTCCGCGAAAAGGCCGAGCTCGATGCACTTATGATGCTCCTCGTCCCCGAAGAACCGGCCTGAACGAATACCTCATGCATTCGGAATTTCAGATATTAGTTACAAGTCCGGGCCGGGGGAGCCTCCTGCTCTACCGCGACCCGGGCGGGCTATGTAGCATCTGAGCTTGTGGTGGCGTTCGGCGGGCGGAGGGCTGGATTGGCGAGGAGGTGGACCTGGGCGGCGGCGATGGTCGTGGGGCTGTCCGTGTGGTTGGTGGGGGAGGTCTCTGCCCAGACGCCGGCGGAGGAGCAGTACGGTGCGGGGGTGAATGAGATCCCGGTGCTCGAGGCGCGGGCCGAGGAGCAGGCGGCCTCTCTGGAGGCCAGGATCGACGAGATCTCCGCGGTCGGCGCCGAGTTGGAGGAGGCCCGGTCCAGGGTGGACGGTGCCCGGGCGCGCGCCGGAGAGCTCGGGGAGCAGACCAGGAGTCTGCAGAGAGAGCTCGCGGCCGGGCGAGAGTCCTTCGGGGCCGCGAAGGCCGGCTACGAGGAGCAGGCGCGCGCCGCCTACAAGGGCGGCGACCTCGAAGGCCTGTCGGGTTTGCTCGGCGGGTTCCTCGGCTCGGCGGACGGCATCGTCGAGGTGGCCGATACCCGTCTGGCGGAGATACTTCTAGAGGGCAGGGAGAGCCTCGAGGTTTACCGGGAGGCCGGGACCAGCTTACGTAACACCACGCGCCAGGTCTCCGAGAAGAGGCGCGACTACGAAGCGGCCCTGCGAGAAGTGAGGGCGAAGACAGGGGAGCTGCGCCGCCGCGAACAGGAACTCCGGGAGGCCATAGCCCGCATAAGCTCGCGCAAGGCGCAGACGGAGACCCGGCTGAGTGAGCTTCGGGCGGCGGAGAGGGCTCGCATCCTCGAGCAGAAGGCGGCCACGGCGGCCGCACCGGGGCAGCGCGCCTACGAGCTCGGGATCGCGCGCGACGACATAGTCTCGCGCGCCGTCGAGCCGATCTCCAGAAAAGCGTATGGGAAATTGTACCGGGAGGCTGCCAGGGAATACGGGTTCGCGGAGGACTGGTACATACTCGCCGCCGTCGGGAAGGTCGAGTCCGATCACGGGGCGAACATGGGGCCCTCCACCGCCGGAGCGATGGGCCCGATGCAGTTTCTGCCCTCGACCTGGGAGACCTCCGGGGTCGACGGTAACGGTGACGGGGCGGCCAACATAATGGACCCGAGGGACGCGATACCTGCCGCCGCCGGTTATCTCGAGAAGGGCGGGGCGCCCCAGGACTGGTATGCGGCGCTCTTCTCCTACAACCACGCCGACTGGTACGTCATCAAGGTCCTCGGCGTGGCCGAAGGCTACCGGCGTCTGTCCGGCGACGACACCGTGGGCCCTTACATCTAGAGCACTCTCGAGAGAACACTATCCGCAGCACGGCGAGGTTTTGTGCACTCTGCCCGAAGAACGCCGGCGCACCCTTCTCTAGCATGGGGCTTCGACCTTCAGCAACCAGGAAGGGAACTGCGTGATCGTAGACCGTCGGTCGGCGCTGGCGACGGCGTTGGTGCTCTCGACCATCGTCTTGGTAGGGCTCGCGGGCTGTGGTAGGGGAGCCGGAGCGGAAGAAGGCGGAAGAGGTAGGGGAGAGGCTATCCTCACCGTGCTCGCCTCCTCCTCGCTCACGGACGCCTTCGGGGAGCTGGAAGTGGTCTTCGAAGAGAGGAACCCTGGCGTCGAGGTGCGCCAGAGCTTCGAATCCAGCTCGACGCTGCTCACCCAGATCCAGCAGGGCGCCCCTGCCGATGTCTTCGCCTCCGCTGCCGAAGAGGAGATGAACAAAGCGGTTGATGAGAGCCTCGTCGCGGAAGAGCCCCGGATCTTCGTCAAAAACCGCGAGGTCGTCATGGTACCCAGGGACAACCCGGCCAACATACACAGTCTTCGCGACGTCGCGAGACCGGGCGTCAAGCTCGTGCTGGCGGAGGAGGGGGTGCCGGCTGCTGACTACGCGATGGAGATCCTGGACAAAGCCGACGCCGAGTACGGAAGCGGCTTCAAGCAGGACATGCTCTCCAACGTCGTCTCCCGGGAGGCGGACGTCAGAGCTTCAGTGGCCAGGGTGGCCCTGGGTGATGCCGACGCCACATTCGGCTACGCCAGCGACTACACGCCGGATACGAGAGACCGGGTACGGGTCGTCGAGATCCCGCCGGAGCTGAACATCGTCGCGACCTACCCGGTAGCTGTCCTCGAGGACGCCCGGAGCCCCGAGCTGGCGCGAGAGTGGGTGGATCTCGTGGTCAGTGAGGAAGGCCAGCGCGTGCTGGAGAAGTGGGGGTTCGAGCCGGCGGCGTGAAGGGGCAAGAAAAGCGCGACCTCTTTTCCAGGGTCCTCGGAAGCGGGGACAGGCTCGCGTCGGGGCTCGCCGTCGCGGCTCTCTCGCTGTTGGCTGGCTTCATAAGCCTGCCGATGCTCGCCCTGGTCCTGTGGACGGTCAACGAGAGCGCCTGGCACGCCATGACCACGCAGGCGGCGAGGGAGGCTCTGCTCCTGAGCATCAGGACCACCTCCATCTCGCTGGTCATCATCATCCTCGTCGGCACGCCCGCGGCCTACGTCCTCGCCCGGGCTGAGTTCCCCGGCAAGCGGGTCGTAGACACCCTGATAGACGTACCGGCGGTCCTGCCGCCCAGCGCCGCGGGCATCGCGCTGCTGCTCGCCTTCGGACGGTTGGGGCTGGTGGGTGAGTATCTCCACGCCTTCGGGATAACCGTCAGCTTCACGACCGCCGCGGTCGTCATCGCGGAGGTCTTCGTCGCCGCCCACTTCTACGTGCGCCAGGCCGTCGTGGGCTTCGCGCAGGTAAGGCGCGACGTGGAGGAGGCCGCCATGGTAGACGGGGCGAGCCGGTTCTCCGTCTTCATCAGGGTAACGGTGCCGCTGGCGTTCCCGGCGCTGGTCGCCGGCGCCGTGATGGCCTGGGCCCGGGCGCTAGGGGAGTTCGGGGGTACCATCATCTTCGCGGGCAGCTTCCCCGGCGTCACCCAGACCATCCCGCTCGCCATCTTCGCGGCCCGCGAGAGCAACTTCGACGCGGCCGTCGCCCTCTCCGTGATGGTGCTCGTCTTCGCCTTTGCAGTGATCTTGGTCGCCAGGTTCCTGCTCGGGAAAGCAGCCCGGATAGGTGATGGTTAGGACCAAACCCTGAAGCCGCGGTTCGTGCTGGCGTAGGGGCGAACCGCCCCTACGCCACGCCCTCGTCGGTCATGACCATGACGTCGGTAGCCTTGACGAGCGCGGTCACCTGCTTGCCGGGTTCGAGGCCGAGCTCGTCGGCGCTCTCGCGGGTGATGAGGGCCACCACATGGTTGTCCCCGACCTGCAAGGTTACCTTGGCCGCGGCCTCGCCCTTTACCACCTCGGTGACGGTGCCGGGGAGCCGGTTACGGGTGCTCAGCTTCATCCGGTTCTCCTTTCTCCAGAGCCAACAACCCGAGTTGTAACGCGAGAGCTACCCCGGGGTCCCTCAAGTCTAAACCGGTGAGCTTCCGGATGCGCTCGAGGCGGTAGAGCAGGCTGTTGCGGTGCAGGAACATGCGGTCCGCCGCCTCGCTCGCGTTGCCCCCGGCGGCGAAGTAGGCTCGCAGCGTCCGCACCAGGTCGCTGCGGCGCTCGCGGTCGTGCTCCACAAGCGGCCAGACCAGCTCCCGGAAGGGCGCGAGGTCAGCCGAACGGGCGAGCTCCTCCAGCAAACGTTGCGCGTCCACGAGCGTCTGTTTTAACAGGCGACGCTCCTTCGTGCTAAAAAGGCGCGTACAGGTACTCAAGAGGAGGCGGTGCGCCGATGGAGACGCCGCGGGCGGAGAAGTTCCGCAAGCTGCTCGAGAAGGACCCTGATAACCCCATGATCCTCTGCTCCTTAGGGATAGAGCTGTTCAAGGAGGGCCGCTATCCGGAGGCCCGCGAGCACCTGCGGCGCGCCATAGAGAACAAACCGGACTACTCGGTCGCCTACCGGATGCTCGGTCGCGCCCACTTCGAGTTGCGCGAGAACGCCGAGGCCCGCCGCGTCTTTACCAGAGGCCGCGAGGTAGCCCGAGAGAACGGCGACCTCCAGACCGTCAGGGAGATAGACGTCTTCCTGCGCCGGCTGGAGAAGCGCGAGACGGGGGAGGGGTAGCTCACGGCCTACGCCGGCGTACCCGAGGCCGCGGTCGGCATCATCGTCGACTACGAGAGCCCGCTCGCTCGCAGGGTCGCCGGCGACGTGTGGTCCGGGCTCTCGAGGGCGGCGCTCCAGGCCGGGCGGGTGAGGATCACCGCCCACTGGGAGAGCCTGAGGGAGGGTCATAACGTCCCCGAAGAGCTCCTGATCCACGTCTTCGCCGTGGGCCAGGACCGTCCGGACGCGGTGGACGCCATAGGAGCCGTCGGCGACCCCTCCGTCCCTCGCCTCTACGGCGTCGTCGTCGCCGTCCCTGACAGACCGAGCCCTCTGGCAGGCTCGCTCCTCTACCAGGGCGTCGAGCGCCTGACCGACGAAGGCGTCAAAGCGGGTACGATAGAGCCCGCGCTGCTGCACGCCGTCCCCGAGGAGTGCGAGCGCTACGCCCGTCGCCTGCTCGAGCGCCTCCAGGGAGCGCACCGGACGGCCTGATGGCTCACGTTCTCGCCGCCTTCGGCGTAACGGCCTTCTTCGCAGCCCTCGCTTACGCCCTCGGGATGGTGAGCCGGGGCGGGGCTCTGGGCGGGTTCGTGGTGGGGGCCCCGATCTACGCCTCCCTCGGCCCGCGGGGCTTCGCCGTACTCGCCCTCTTCGTCGTCGGTGGCTCCCTCCTCACCCGCCTCGGGTACGGACGTAAAAGGCGCGCCGGGACCGCCGAAGCCGGAGGTGGACGCCGCGGCGCCAGGAACGCCCTCGCGAACTGCGCCGTCGCCGTCGCCTGCGCCCTGCTCTACGCGCTCACCTCCTCGGAAGCCCTCGCGGCGGCCTTCGTCGCCTCTCTAGGCGCGGCCTTCGCAGACACCGCGGAGTCAGAGCTCGGGCAGCTCTACGGACGCACGCCGCGTCTCATAACTACCCTGGGGGAGGTTCCCCCCGGCACCGACGGAGCCGTCTCTTTGCCGGGCACGCTCGCCGGCATCGCCGCCGCAGCCCTCACCGCCGCGCTCGGGTTCACACTCGGACTGATAGACACCCCGGGCTTCGCGCTCCTCGTAGCCCTCGCGGCTTTCCTGGGCACCGTGGCGGATAGCCTCGTCGGCGCTCTGGCGCCGCGCCTCGGCAACGAGCCCACCAACGTACTTTGCACCCTCGTCGCCGCCGTTCTGGTTCTAGCGCTCGCCTGAGAGCTCAGGCCGGAGGTTCGCCGGTGACGAGATCGTGACGTTCTACGAGCATTGGTATGGAGCCCATGTTCATATCCAGCCTGTATTTAGCCATTATTGTGCCGAGCGCCTCCTCGTCGGGTGGACCGGTGTGGTTCGGAGGCAGCTGAGGTGAGATCTCCGCGAAGTAGTGCTCGAAGCCGGCGGGGGAGATGATCTCCAGCGCGCGCTGGCGTATCTCCGGCGTTCCAGAAGGCGTGCGGGATGCCGCGCGGCTTGAAGACGAGGTCGCCGGGCCTGGCTACGTGGACTTCGTCCCCGACCTGGACGCCGATCTCGCCTTCGAGCACGTAAGTGTAGTGGGTCCTCGCGTTCGTGTGTGCAACGGCGCGGCCAGGACTCGAGGCCCGATGGGATGCTCGACGAGCGCGAAGGTGCCGCCGCTCTGGGCACCCTCGACCATCAACCGCACACCGAGCCCGCCCATCATCACCTTCTCGCCTTCGTCCGGAGACAACACAACTCGAGCGCGCGGGTTTCCCGCTTCCGTCATCTTCGACCTCCTTGGCCTCGAATCGCCGGTCGGGGCACGGGAGTCCCGGCCTGCTATTGTCTTTCGTGAACGGTTCCGTCGGTGATATATTAGATATATGCACGCCAGGGATTACAAGGTTCAGAAGTCGGACTCCCGACTATAGACTCGCGCGCGTTACCCCTGATCTAGAACCACCCGAACCCGTAATACGAAGGAGCCTCGTGAGCGAGACGAAACAAGGAAGAACCTACGACCCAAAGGCCCTCGAGCGCCGATGGCAGGAGCGATGGGCCGAGTCGGGACTCTACAGAACGGACGAAGATCCCGAGAAGACCAAACACTACGCGCTCACGATGCTCCCATACCCGAGCGGGGA
>JARDZQ010000018.1 GCA_029240775.1 Rubrobacteraceae bacterium
GCTTGACGACGCTGACGTAAGGGAGTACCTCGGCGAGCACCTCCCAGGCCTCCTCCCTGTCCGGCCACACCCGCGGGTCGTAGTTCGGGTCGAGGGAGATCAGCTTGCCGAGACGGGTTCCGAGCCGCATGGCCCGCCGGACCGCGAGTCGCTGCGGGGCACGCGAGAGGGCGAAAGCCGAGGTGTGTACCACCTTCGCGCGCTCGATAAGCTCGTCAGGTATCTCGCGGATGGTCAGGAGCGCGTCGGCCCCACGGTTTACCTGAAAGTCCGGGACGCCGACGGTTCGGGTGACGAAGGCGCTCGTGGTCGCCGCCTCAGAGGTCCGGCGCAGCCCTTCGGTCGAGACGCCGTGTCGCCCGAGTTGTTCTTCCACGAAGTCCCCGAAGTGGTCCGCGCCGACCTTGGAGATCACGGCCGAGCGCGCACCCAGCTTGGCGACGTAGACGGCGACGTTCGCCGGCTGTCCGCCGAGGTAGCGGCTGAAGCGCCCGACGGTCCGGAGTGAGATCGCGTACTCGTGCGAGATGAAGTCCACGAGCGTCTCCCCGACCGCGAGCACGTCGAGCCCGAAGTACAGCTCGTCGAGCATCTGCAACGAGATGTCGTTCTCCGGCTTCGGGTCCGTGAAGTAAGTGGGGATCTCGACGCTTGGCGACGGCGTGGGGAAGCTGCTCGAGGTTGCTTCCTCCGCTCTCCTGCCCTCGATGGCCTCCAGGTAGCCTGCGGCTGTGCGCTCCCAGGTGTAGTGAGCGAGCACCCGCTCGTAGCCGGCCTCGGCGTAGCGGCGCCAGCGCTCGAGGCTGCCCGCGAGCGCGTAGAGCCCGGCGGCGACCTCCTCGGGATCCGATGGGTCCACCAGGATGCCGTACTCCTCGTCGCCCTCGCGCAGGGACTCGCTCGGGCCGCCGTTCTTGGTGACGACGGCCGGGAGTCCTGCGGCCATGGCCTCCAGGGGAGCGAGGCCGAAGGGCTCGTAGAGGGCCGTCAGCGCGAAGACCGAGTGCCGCGCGGAGAAGAAACGGTAGGCCGCGGCGAGCTGGCCCTGGCTGCGCAGGGCGAACATCGAGACGAGGCCACGCATCCGCGCGTGCTCTATGACCTCCATGATTTCGTCCAGAACGGTTCTCTCGGCCTCGCTGGCGTCCCTATGGTCTTCGAGTGGATCTTCGAGGTCGCCCGTAACGATCACCAGGTTCGCACTTTCCCTGAGCGTGGGGCTGCTGGCGAACGCTTCCACCAGCGCCAGGTGGTTCTTCTTGGGATCGAGCCGGCTCGAGGCGACGACGCACGGCAGCTCGAGACGCCCCGGGTCGAGGTCCCGCTCCAGCGCTGCCCGGACGTGGGCGTGCACCGCGTCCTCGTCTGCGGCGCGGGAGGACCTGTCGAAGACGTGCATCGCCACACCGGGGGGGACGGCGGCGAAGCGGGCGTCGTCGGTAGGGTCCACCGCGCCCCTGTAGGCGTTGTGGGTGTACTGGTTGTAGCGCTCCTGGGAGGTGCTCGTGATGTTGACCGCCGAGCGGTTCATCGAGAGACGCTCGGCGACCAGGCGCCGCGCGAAGTGGTAGCGGGCGTCTACCTCGCCGATGCCTTTGCGCGCGATCTCCATCTTGTCCATCTTCTGCGCGCCCAACGAGTGGGCCGTGAAGCTGAAAGGGATGCCTGCGCGCTCTTCGATCAGGGCTGCGCACAGCCCCCCGTCGCCGTAGTGCGACGTCACAACGTCCGGCAGCGAGCCCTCCCCTTCGTAGAGCTCCAGCAAGCGCGGGACGAACTCGGTACCGAGGTAGGGCCAGAGCTCCTCTTTGGGGAGGAAGCGGTCCGGGCCACAGGGGATGCGCAGGATGCGGACGTTCTCGTAGCCTGGATAGGCGTCGGTCGGAGCGGCGAACTCGGGCCAGTCGGGGTCGATGATCCTGCGCGTCACGATGTCCACCTTGTGTCCAAGCTTGCCCATCGCGAGCGCGAGCTCCTTGACGTAGACGAGCTGGCCGCCGAAGTCCGGGTGAGCGGTCCAGTAAGAGTCTTTGGGGTCGAAGTTGCCCTGCGGGTTTATGAAGGCGACGTGCACCGGGGTATCCTCCAAAGTCTGTCGCCTTTCCGGGCGCCTATCTGGCGCCATCGCTAGCCGGGCTCGTCCCTTTCTCCGCGATCTCCTCGAGCCGGGCGTAGATCGGACCGCGGTCTATATCGTTTGGCAGCGGCCCGACCTGCTCGAGCTTCATCTCGGCCACCTCGCGGGCGAAGAGGGCGCAGCGCATGGGGCGCTCCCCGTCTAGCATCGCGGTGAGGAAGCCGGCCCAGAAGGCGTCTCCGGCCCCGGTCGCGTCGTGGACCTCGACGGGCCGGGCGGGGACGTGGCCGGAGATCCTGCCGTTCTCGGAGACGAGGGTCCCGTCCTTGCCCATCGTGAGGATGACCGTTATGGGTCCCATCTCGTGGAACATCCTCAGGTACTCCTCGGGCTCGTACTCGCGGCCGAAGATACGCCCGGCGTCGTCGAGGGAGGGCTTGGTGATGTCCACGTACTTGTAGACCTCGGGCAGCACCCTCCTGGCCTCTTTGTGGTCCGGCCAGACGCGCCGGCTGTAGTTGGGGTCGAAGGAGACGACCTTGCCCCCCTCGCGGGCCAGCCGGAAGGCTTCGTAGACCGCCGAGCGGCACGGCTCCCGTGATAGGGCGAAGGCCGAGGAGTGGACCACGCGGGCGCTGTCTATGGCCTCCTCTGAGACCTCGCCCGGCGACAGGAGGTAGTCGCCGCTGCGGAACTCCTTGAAGTCCGGGGTGCCGCTGGTGGAAGAGACGAAGACTATGGTGGTGTTGGTCCTGTGGTCCATGACCAGGTACTCCGTGATGACGCCGTGGCGCGCGAGCTGGCTCTTCAAGAACTTCCCGAACGCCCCGATGCCCGTCTTGGAGACGACCGCCGCCGCGCCGCCCAGCTTGGAGACGTAGACCGCGATGTTGGCCGGAGACCCGCCCAGGTGCCGCCGGAACGTCTTCGCGTTCCCCAGCGTGTCGATCTGCTCGACGGAGATGAAGTCAACCACCAGCTCCCCGACGGATACGATGTCGAGGGCCTCCACCTCCGACGCGTCCAATCTTCCTTCCTCTCTTCATGGTTCCGTCCGCGGGCAATATTCTATAGGTCCCCTGTAGGTCCCGCGGCGGACGCAAAGCCCCGGACTAAGAGAGCGACATCGAGGTCTTCAACGACTCGACGCGGCGCATCATGTTCGCTACCTGCGCCGGCGGCGCCCAGACCCACACCGTCACAAGGATGCTGACATTCGATCCACCGCCGGCTTCCACGAATGCAGCTTCGTCTATGCCCCGGACTCCGTCGCCTTCTAGGCGGACAGGCTGGGGATGCAGTACTGGGACACCAGTGTCCCCCGGACCTCCATGCACCTGATGCTCAACAGCTGGTTCCCGCGCTGGCTGGACGGTAGAAAGCCCAAGAAAAACGCCTTCACCTACGTGGACGGCATCTCCTTCGAGGCCAGGCCGTGAGCCGCTAGAAGAAACGTCGCGCGGCGAAGCCCGATAGCCGCCCTACCCTCGTTGTCTGTCCACTCACCGCGCTTTTCGGCGAGGGGTGGTATATGCATGGTGTAAGACGTCCTCTAATCGAACAGGAGCAGGGTGCAGAACAGCGGCATGGAGGGGAAGGTCGTCCTGATCACCGGCGGCACCTCCGGCATTGGCAGGGCCGCGGCGACGTCGCTTGCCACGATGGGCGCTGAGGTCGTCGTAAGCGGCCGCAATAGAGAACGCGGGGAGGTGGCGCTCCAGAAGATCCGGGACGCGTCGGGCAGTGAGAAGGTCTCGCTCATCCTCGCGGACCTCTCGGTGCAGGCGGAGGTGCGCGCTCTGGCGGAAGAGTTCAGACAGAGTCACGACCGGCTCGACGTGCTCGTGAACAACGCCGGCCTGATCCAATCGAAGCGAACCGAGACGCCGGATGGTCTGGAGCTGACGCTCGCCGTCAACCACCTCGCCCCTTTCCTCCTGACGAACCTGTTGCTCGATCTGCTCAAAGAGAGCGCCCCGAGCCGGATCATCACCGTCTCCTCCGAGGCGAGGCGCGGGGCCACCATAGACTTCGACGACTTGCAGTCCGAGAGGCGCTACCGGGAGTTCTCGGTCTACGGAATGACCAAGAGGGCCAACATCCTTTTCACCTACGAGCTTGCCGAGCGGTTGGAGAGGACCGGCGTCGTCGCCAACTGCCTGCATCCGGGAGGGGTCAACACCAACTTCGGCCAGAACAACCGCGGCCCGATGGCCCTGCTCTTCCGGGTTCTCAAGCCGTTCATGCGGTCTCCGGAGGCGGGGGCGGATACTATCGTCTACCTCGCAGCCTCGCCGGAAGCGGGAGAGATAAGCGGTAAGTACCTGAAGGACAGAGAAGAAGTGTCTCCCGCGGAGCCGCGCGACAGGGCAGCGCAGAGAAGGTTGTGGGAGATCAGCGAGGAGCTCACCAACCGTGGGGTTACGTCGTAGAATCTGGGGGTTTGAACAAGGGCTTTGCAGAGGTGGTTTGATGGTGAAGAGGATTTGCTGATGGGCCGCAGGGGCGGCATAGAAGTGGAGAATTTGGTCCGCGTGTTCCGCAAAGGACCGAGGGCCGTGGACGGCATAAGCCTGGCGGTGGAGCCAGGCGAGATCTACGGCTTCCTCGGCCCCAACGGCGCGGGCAAGTCCACGACGGTCCTGATGCTCACGACGCTCCTGCCGCCGACCAGCGGCACCGCGCGCGTCGCGGGCTACGACGTCGTGAAGGAGGGACCGCAGGTGCGGGCCACCATCGGGGCAGCGCTGCAAGAAGCGGCCCTCGACCAGTTCCTCACCGGACGCGACCACCTGCACTTGCAGGGCGCGCTGCACGGTCTCCCACGCCTCGAGCGTCGCAAGAGGGGAGAGGAGCTCCTCCAGCGCGTCGGGCTCTCCGAGGCCGCCGACAGGAAGGTGCGGGGGTACTCCGGCGGGATGAAGCGGAGGCTCGACCTCGCGCTCGCCCTCGTGCACCGGCCGAGCATCCTGTTCCTCGACGAGCCGACGACCGGCCTCGACCCCCAGAGCCGCAGCGCGCTCTGGGCCGAGGTCAGCCGGCTCGCCCGCGAGGACGGGGTAACGGTCTTCCTCACGACCCAGTACCTCGAAGAGGCCGACGTGCTCGCGGACCGCGTCGGGATCATCGACCACGGCCACATCGTCGCCGAGGACACGCCCGAGGCGCTGAAAGCCGAGATCGGACGCCCCAGCGTCGAGGCGACGCCCATGGACCCGAAGGAGCGCGACGCGGTGGCACGGGCTCTGGGGCGTTTCGGGGAGGAGATACCCGCCCAGCCGGGGGCCGTCTCCGTCAGGCTGGACCGCGGCGACCTCGCCGACGTGGTGCGCGCCCTCGACGCCGAAGACCTCAAGGTCTCGAACCTCAGGCTAGACGAGCCCTCACTGAACGACGTGTTCCTGGAGAAGACGGGACGTTCCCTGGAAGGCGCGGGAGACCCCGAGGCCGAGGAGGCGTAGGGTGGGCTCTTCGCTCCCCGTCCAGGTCGCGGCGCTCGCGCAGCGCTCCGTGCTGCGGACCGTGCGTCAGCCGGCGGTCATAATCTCCGCCCTCCTCTTCCCGATGATGTTCTTCTCCATTAACGCTTACGGGCTGGATGCCGCCGCGCGTCTCCCGGGCTTCCCGGCCGACACCTACCTGGACTTCGCCTTCGCCTTCCCGCTCATCCAGGCCTCGCTCTTCGGCGCGATCACCGCGGGTGCCGACCTCGCCCGCGACATCGAAAGCGGCTTCTTCGACAGGCTCAAGCTCACCCCGATGCGCCCAGTCTCGCTGCTCCTCGGGATGCTGGGTGGGATCCTGGCGCTCGGGCTCTTGCAGGGCGTCGTGTTCCTCGCGATTGGGACCCTCATGGGGGTTGACGTGAGGAGCGGTCTCCTCGGCATGGTCGTCATCGTATTCCTCATGATGCTCGTGGCTCTGGGGTTCGGGGGGATCGGGGCTATATTGGCTTTGCGGACCGGCTCGGTGGAGGCCGTCGAGAGCGCCTTCCCGCTTTTCTTCGTCGCCATCTTCATGTCAAGCATAAACTTGCCGAGGAACCTGATCGAGGCCGACTGGTTCCGCTTCATCGCGACGATCAACCCGATCTCCTACCTGGTCGAAGGCATCCGGAGCCTCGTCATCACCGGCTGGGACGCGCGGACGCTGGCCATAGGCTTCGCCTGCGCGGCTGCTATCGTCGTGGTGGCCCTCGCCGGAGCTGCGGCTTCTTTGCGGACGAGGGTGGCGTAGGCGTGGGCGGCTTCTTCTGGGTGGCGGGGGCTGTGGCGGGGCGTCAGATCTACAAGTATTTCGCCAACCCCGCCTTCCTTGCGCCGGCGCTCTTCCCGCTGTTCTTCTTCGTCGCCTTCGCCGGAGGTCTGACGCGGGTCGGCGACGTGCCCGGCTTTGACTACGCCCCCGGCTACATCGCCTTCCAGTACGTATGGGCCCTCTTGCAGGCGGTTGCGATGGGCGGGGCGTTCACGGGTTTCTCTATCGCAGGGGACTTCGAGAACGGGTTCGCGAGAAGGTTACTTCTCGCCGCCAAGAACCGGTCCGGGATCATCCTCGGATACACCATCGCCTCGCTCGTGCGCGTCACCGTGACGGGAGCGCTCGTGACCGTTATCGCGCTCGTGGTCGGTATCCCCATAAGCGGCGGGTTCGACCTCTTCGGCCTGATCGGGCTCGCCGCCCTTGTGAACGTCGCGGCGACGCTCTTCGGGGCGGGGGTGGCGATGCTGCTTCGCACCCAGCAGGCGGGGCCGGTGATCCGGACCCCCATCTTTATGGTTCTCTTCCTCGCCCCGGTCTTCGTGCCGCTGAACCTGCTGCAGGGCTGGCTCCAGACGATAGCCCGCCTGAACCCGTTCACGACCGTCCTCGACGCCGCCCGCGGCTTCCTCGCCGGCGAGCCTACGAGCGCCCTCCCAGCGTACGGTATCGGGTTCGCACTCGTCCTCGTCTTTGCACTCTGGGCACTCTACGGACTGCGACGCGCCGAGAGGGTTGGCAGCTAGTGGCGCGGGGACGGGCGTACACGCCCGCTATCGCCGCCGCCCAGAAGTGGGTCACGAAGCTGCACGTCGCTGCGTACCGGGCTACCGAGGGTAAGATCGGTGGCCGCCTGATGAACAGCCCGGTCCTGCTCCTCCTCACTACGGGCCGCAAGTCGGGGAAGGAGCGCACGACCCCGCTGCTATTTCTCCGAGACGGCGTCAACTACATCATGGTCGCCTCAAACGGCGGCACCGCAGGAGACCCGGCCTGGTGGCTGAACCTGCAGAAAGATCCCGAGGCTATCGTCGAGGTTGGTGGCTGGACGCTGCGCGTGCGGGCCGAAGAGGTCAAGGGGGAGGAGAAGCGCCGGCTCTGGACGCGGCTCGTCGAGATGTATCCCCTATACGAGAGCTACCAGCAACGTACGGACCGCGAGATCCCGGTCATCTTGCTGCGTCCCGTCGAGGGCGGGGCAACGTAAAGACTATAACCTGCGAAGAGCTCAAGGAGAGGATGGACCGAGGCGACGACTTCGTCCTGCTGGAGGTGCTCGGGGAGGCTTCCTACCGCCGGGGGCGATCCAGTTTCAGGACACGAGCTGGGCGCTCGAGCTATTCCCGGACAAAGACACCTTCGTCGTCGCCTACTGCTCCAGCTTCACTGACATTCCTCGACGCGGGTCGTCCGGGAGCTGAGGGCCATGGGTTACGATAACGCCCACGAATACGAGGGCGGCAAGCAGGACTGGATAGAGGCCGGCTACCCCGTCGAGACCTAGCCCGCCTGCACGAGACGGCGCAGCTCCTTTTCGTACGCCTGCTCGACGATGCCTCTCTCGGTGATGATCGCCGTGACGAGGCCGTGGGGTGTGACGTCGAACGCCGGGTACGCAGCGTGTACGCCTTCGGGCGCGAGCGGTTGATCTCCGAGGTGAGTCACCTCTTCAGGGTCGCGCTGTTCTATGGGGATCTCCTCGCCGCTCTTCAAGCTCAGGTCTATGGTCGTGGTCGGCGCGGCGACGTAGAAGGGGATGGCGTGGGCGCGCGCCAGCACGGCCAGGCCGTAGGTCCCGATCTTGTTCGCCACGTCGCCGTTGGCGACGATGCGGTCGGCCCCGACGATGACGCAGTCAACCTCGCCGCGTCCCATGAAGTGAGCGGCCATGCTGTCGGTGATCAGGGTCAAGGGGATGCCGGCCTCCCGGAGCTCCCACGCCGTGAGGCGTGCCCCCTGCAAGAAAGGCCGCGTCTCGTCCACGAAGACGTGCAACTCTTTGCCCTCCTCGTGAGCCATCCTGATCGGCGCGAGCGCCGTGCCGTAGCCCGTCGTGGCGAGACCACCTGCGTTGCAGTGCGTCAGAACGCGCGAACCTCTCCCGAGCAGCGCCGCGCCGTGCTCGCCGATCCGGCGGCACATCCGCTTGTCCTCGTCCCTGATCTCGTGCGCCTCGGCGAGCAGCCGTTCGGCGATCTCCACCACGCCCGGATCGGTCTTCCGCGCGACTCCTAGCATGCGGCCGGTCGCCCAGCTCAGGTTTACGGCCGTAGAGCGGGAGGCGTCGAGTATCTTCTTCACCCTCACCAGTTCGTCGAGCAGGCCGGGTCGGTCCGTGGCGGCGCTCTTTCGGGCCGCGAGCGCCATCCCGTAGGCTGCCGTGACGCCGATCGCCGGGGCGCCGCGCACCACCAGCTCCCGGATCGCCGCCGCCACCGCCTCGACCGACTTGCAGCGGACGGTCTCGCGGGCGTGCGGCAGCTTAGTCTGGTCGATCAGGCACACCGCGCCCGGCTCCCACCAGACAGTCTGCACCTCGTTCAGATTCTCGCTTCTCCATGCCATGCCAGAGAGAATATCTCCGTCGGTACGGCGGCACAACTGACCCGCCTAAGCCCGTTACAGCGGAGATTTGATAAACTCTTGCGGCGTTACGAGGAGAGGTGTCCGAGTTGGCCGAAGGAGCGCGACTGGAAATCGCGTAGGCGGTGTTGAACCGTCTCGTGGGTTCGAATCCCACCCTCTCCGCTTTTTGCTTGTTTTGCAGGTAAAATGTACGCCTGTAGAAGATAAACAAATAGACCCCGGTTTTGACTTGGGGCCTATTTACTGCAACCGTACTGCAACCCGCTACTCTAGAGCATCCTCCATAGCATTCGCCGTCTGGTCGCCCATGCTAGGCAGGACGTGAGAATAAGTGTCCAGGGTAATCGCTATCGTGGCGTGCCCCAAGAGTTCTTGGACCAGTTTCGGATGCACGCCCTTACTCAACAGTAGTGTGGCGCAGGTATGCCGTAGATCGTGGAAACGTATGTCTGGCAAGTCTGCACGCTGCAAGAGCGGCTTGAAGGAGCGGGTGATGAGGTCCTGGCGAGATATGGGGTGCCGACCTGAGTCGTGAATAGCAGGTCGTGATCTTGCCAGAGCCCAGTAAGTCTATCTCTCTCCTCCAGCTGTGCGTCGCGGTGGTTGCTCAGGGAAGAGACGGCCGTCGCCGGTAGTTTGATGCTGCGCCGACCCTTGGCCGTCTTCGGGGCGCTGAAGCTGAATCCTCTGCCCGTGGCTGTGGAGAGCGTACGACGAACCCGGAGCGTTCTGGCCTGCAGATCTACATCCTCCCACTTGAGCCCCAGGAGCTCGCCTTGCCTCATGCCTGTGGTCACAGCCAGCACGTACAGCGCCTCCAGTCTGTCCCCATGGGCCTCCTTCAGTAGGGTGCGAGCCTGCTCGGGACTCAGGGGCCTTATCTCCTTCCCGACTGGTAGGGGAGGCTTCACGACTTCCGCCACGCTGCGGGGGATGAGCCCATCGGCCACGGCTTGGCAGCAGTAGTGGCAGCAATAGGGACGATATCGGGTGGTATTCCACGGTACGCGACGAAGCGACTATGATCCACAAAGCCCCTGCAAATCTGCGTTTTTTGGCTTAGTAATGCGCTATTCCAATTAGAGTCTATTCGGATTGTGGCTCAAGAGCCAAGGTCGCGGGTTCGAGCCCCGTCGGTCACCCTCCCTTTCGCAGATAAAATACCGCCCGGAGGATCCGCAGGTCTCAACGTCCTCCTCTCATACCCATCCGAACTTCTCGAGAGATAGTAATCCGTGCAGTTACTGCAGCACGTATTAACCACCAGAACTAGACACAAACCGATCCCGTGTGCCAACGTTTTTGTTCCCTAATCTACTAGGAGAAAAGCCCGTGACCGATCTCGCACCCATCGTAGGAGCCTCCAAGACGATCATGAGCGGCGTAGTGATCCTCGCTCTTGCCCTGGCCGCCGTTGCCTGCGCCGGAACGGGTGATGGTGGCAGCGAAGATAACGGCGGTAACGGCCGGAGCCAGACCACGCAAGAGGTCTCTAGTGCTGAGCGCTACGTGCTGCCCGGAGAGCAGGTATTCCCTGAGGGAGTCGCCTACCAATCCGACACGGGCGAGTTCTACGTGGGGAGCACCACTGACGGCACCGTCTTCCGGGGTAACGTGGAGAGCAGCCCGAAGGAGGCGGAAGTGATCTTGGAGCCCGAAAGCGACGGGCGAATGACAGCCATCGGTATGGAGGTCGATGAGGAGGGACGGCTCTTCATCGCCGGTGGGGAGACGGGCCGTATCTTCGTCTACGACACTGAATCGGCGGATCTGGTCCGCCGCCTAGACACACCCGATACCGAGGCGACCTTCCTTAACGACGTCGCCGTGACCCCTGACGGGGAGGCCTACTTCACCGACTCGATGCGCCCGGTCCTCTTCCGGGTGACTTCCACCGGTGACGGAGTGGGCGAGGCCGAGCCCTGGCTGAACTTCGAGGGGACGCCTGCGGAGTACGAGGATGGCTTCAACCTAAACGGCATAGACGCCACCGAAGGCGGACGGTACCTGATCGCGGTGCAGTCCAATACGGGTGAGCTTTTCCGCATCGACACCGAGAGCAAGGAGGTTGTCGAGATAAACCTCAGAGGAGAGTCCCTGGCCAACGGTGACGGCCTCCTGCTCGACGAGCGCACCGTCTACGTCGTACGCAACGAGCAGGAACTGATCGTCCCGGTAGAACTCTCCGGTGAGTACATCAAGGGCGAGGTGAGAGAACCGTTCACCGACCCCTCCTTCGCTTTTCCGACAACCATCGCCAAGACGGACGGTCGCCTTCTGGTGGTCAACTCCCAGTTCGACAAGCAGGAGGGCGACCCGGAGCTACCGTTCACCGTCTCCAGCGTCGAAGTTCCCTGAGGGGCCGCCTTTGTAGGTTGCGCTATGGAGGATTGTGGCTCTAGAGAAGGTCGCGGGTTCGAGCCCCGTCGGTCACCCTCTCACACAGTTGATACGCAGCGGATAAGCGTGTTCTGCAATGGCTGCGAAAACGCCTCCAGCAACTGGGTGAACAGAGGGCCCA
>JARDZQ010000401.1 GCA_029240775.1 Rubrobacteraceae bacterium
GCGGCTGATCAGCGGGGAGAGACCTTCTCCACCCTCTTCATGCTCTTCGGACAATTCTCGGTGGCAGCGGGCATGCTCTTGATCTTCCTGATCTTCGTGATGCTCGCCGCCGAACGCAAGAGGGAACTCGGCATGGCACGCGCCGTCGGGATGCAGCGCTCCAACCTCGTCCGCACCTTCGCCTTCGAGGGGGCGCTCTACGCCCTCGCGGCTAGCGCTATAGGCAGCGTTGCCGGTGTCGGGGTGGGCTGGGTCATGGTTCGCCTTGTAGGTAGAGGACTCGCCGGCGGGGAAGGAGATTTCCGGATAGCCTTTGCCAGCAGCCCCGAGAACGTCGTCCTCGCCTTCTGCATGGGGATGGTTCTGACCTTCGCCGTCGTGCTGATCTCGTCCTGGCGCGTGAGCCGCCTGAACGTCGTGCGCGCCGTCCGCGACCTCCCCGAACCCGACCGAAGAGGCCGCAGTATCTGGGGAGTGCTCGTGGCAGTCACCTTGCCACTCGCGGGGAGCGTGGCGTTCTGGCAAGGGCTCGCGACCCAGACGATGGCCTTCTACCTGGGCGGGATCTCACTCCTGCTCATCGGAGCGGCGCTCGTGGCACGTGTCCTCGGCCTGCCCGATCGTGTCGCCTTCACGGCTTCAGGGCTTCTCCTTCTGGCCCTGTGGCTGGTCCCGGCCCGGATCACCGCGCCCGCGGGGATGGCCAAGGGACCGGAGATGTTCTTCGTCTCCGGTATCGCCATCGTCGTCGCGGGGGTGTGGCTCGTGATCTTCAACACCGACGTGCTCTTGTGGATCGTCGTGGCGATCTTCGGACGGATCAAAGGCCTCCCACCAGTTCTCAAAACAGCTGTCAAGTACCCGACGCAGAGCCTCTTCAGAACCGGCATGACGCTGGCGATGTTCATGCTGGTCGTCTTTACCCTGACGGCCATGAACTTCATACAGGCCGCAATGAGCGCTGCCTTCGAGGATACGCAGGCGCTTTCCGGCGGCTACGAAGTACAGGCCGACGCCAGCTACGCTTCCCCAATCCCCGACCTGGCCGCAGCCATCAAGGAGGCGGACGGCATAAAGAGTGGCGATGTGAGGGCCGTGGGAGAGGTATCTAACCTCCCGCTCGAAGTCAAGCAGAGGGGCACAAACCGAGTTCCGAGGCCGCTCTACGTACAGGGCGTGGACGGGGGCTACTCTGACAGCGTCGACTACGGCTTCGAGACGACCGCCAGAGGTTACGGCTCCGCCCGCGAGGTGTGGAAGGCCCTACAAACCGAGAAGGACACCGCGGTGATCTCCAGCGGCCTCGCACCCGCCAGGAACGTGTCCACCTTCGGTTCCTCAGCGGAGCCGCCCGTGAGACTCACCGGCTTCTATGCCGACGATAAGAACCTGCCTGAAGACCTCTACCTCCGGATAGAAGACCCCGAGTCGGGGCAGACGAGAAACCTGCGCGTGATCGGGGTCCTCGGAAGCTCGGCCTCCTTTGCCGGGGACGTCGTGACCTCCCAGGATGCGCTCGAAGGACTGGCTGGCCGTCCGGTGGCGCCTCAGAGATACTATTTCGACCTCGGTAGCGGAGTCGACGCCGCAACTACGGCCAAGACCCTGGAGAAAGACTTCGCCAAGAACGGCCTGCAGACGCAGGTTACAGCCGAGGTGATCCGGGACAATGACGCGACGCGGAGGATCGTCTTCTTCCTACTCCGGGGTTTCATGAGTCTCGGGCTCGTAGTGGGCATTGCCGCACTCGGGGTCATAGCGGCCCGCTCAGTGGTCGAGCGACGCCAGCAGATCGGGATGATGCGCGCTCTAGGCTTCCAGAGGCGGCAGGTACAGCTCGTGTTCCTGACCGAGTCGTCCTTTATCGCCCTGCTCGGCATTGGTGTAGGGGTGGCTCTTGGCCTCGGTTTCTCGGGCACGCTCATAGACAATATCAGCCAGAATATCCCCGGCCTCGAGTACACCGTCCCGTGGGGCGCGCTGCTAGTCGTGGTCATCTTAGGCTACGCCGCCTCGCTCCTTACCACCTACTTGCCCGCCCGGCAGGCGTCGAAGGTATACCCGGCCGAAGCCCTGCGCTACGAGTAGCATGTGGGTACTTCTTCAGGGCGCCTGCGGCGTGGTTCATCCCGGCCGGGCGGTTCTCCGGGCTGCTGGTCAGCGGCATCGCCGGTGCCCTGCTCCGCTGTTACTCGGGCTAATGAGCGCGAAGCGCTCGTCGGGACCTCGGCTCGGGTCCCGGCGTCGTAAAATCGAGGAGGAAATATGACCCAAACTAGGCCCGGAAGCGAAGTCACAGCGCCGGCAGGATCCATCGACCATGAGGTGATGAGCGTGTCACAGAACCCGACAGCGGCGGCACAGGAGAGGAACGAGGGGCCACCGACAGGATCTGCCAACACGTCCAAGATGGGCTCCGACACCTCGCTGCGCAACCTGCTCCCCCTGGCGTGGCCGCTCTTTGCGCTGATGTGGTTGGTGTTCCCCCTCGCATCCGTGGTCGACATGCTGGGGAAGGATCTCGCGCCGATCCGACTTCTCGCGTTCCTGGCCTTGACGGTGGCCTACGTCGCGGTCTATTTGTGGCTCGTGCTGCGCTACCCATTCCGCAGCGGCGAGATGTCGCCCTCAGAGCGGCGGTTCCACGTCGCGCTCCTTCTTGTCCTCGCAGCCCTCGCACTGTGCCTCGAGGTCGCGTTCGGTAGCGGCATCCCTTACCAGTTCATGTTCGTCGTGATCGCCGCCGCGGTGACACTCCCGACGATACCTGCGGTGTCGACGGTCATCGCCCTCATAGTCCTGACTAGCGTCATGTATGCACTCCGCTCGGGGTGGGATACGCTTGCGTCGTCTTGGGAGAATGCCGTCGCCCCTTTCGCGATAGTCGGGTTCAGCATGATCATCGTCAGCCGTCTGGTCCTCACGGTCCGCGAACTGCGAGCTGCGCGGGAGCAGCTCGCACGCCTGGCTGTGGCCGAAGAGAGGTTGCGCTTCGCGCGAGACCTGCACGACTTGCTTGGCCACAGCCTCTCGTCGATCACGCTCAA
>JARDZQ010000402.1 GCA_029240775.1 Rubrobacteraceae bacterium
TTACCGAGAAAGGGAAGGCGCGCAAGGCTCCGCGGTTGAAGACTTCGCCAGGCTAGATCTCTGAGGGCCGGTTAGCTTGTCGTCGCCCTGGCGGGCGCTTCGGAAGGCTCCCCGCTGTTCTCCTCGTCAGGCGCGGCGGTTTCGGTGCGTAGCACGCGCAGGGCCTCGCACGGCAGATGCACGGATACCGGCGCTCCCCGGTCGTAGGACGACCCTACCCCGTCGTTGGCCAGCATGCACCGGATCGGGGCTCCGCGGTCGAGGGTGACCACAAGTTGGGAGACGGCGCCGGCGTAGACGACGCGTTCGATCTTCCCCGGCAATCGGTTCTCGCCGGTCTCCCTGGGTGCCTCCACGCGCACCCGCTCGGGACGCACCACCACCTTGACGGAACCCCTGGCCGAGGTGTGACCGCGGGAGGCGAGCAGCTCGAAGTCCCCGACCCTGACCCGACAATTGCCGTCGGAATCCGTACCGATGGCCTGCGCGTCCAGCATGTTCGAGACACCTAGGAAGTCAGCGACGTAGGCGGACGCCGGCTCCTCGTAGACCTCGCGGGGTGAGCCGACCTGTTCGATCCGGCCCTCGTTCATCACCGCGAGGCGGTCGGCCATGGTGAGGGCTTCTTCCTGATCGTGAGTAACGTAGACGAAGGTGATCCCTACCTGCTCTTGCAAGGCCTTCAGCTCGATCTGGAGCGCTTTCCTGAGCTTGGCATCGAGCGCGCCGAGCGGCTCGTCCAGCAGCAGAACGGAAGGGTTGAGGATCAAAGCCCGCGCGAGTGCCACCCGCTGCTGCTGGCCGCCGGAGAGCTGGTGCGGTTTTCGGTCGCGGAACTCCTGCATCTGCACTAGGGAGAGCGCCCGTCCGACCCTGCTACGGGCCTCCTCCTTAGACGCCTTCGCGAAGCGCAACCCGAAGGCGACGTTCTCGACGACCGTCAGGTGGGAGAAGAGGGCGTAGCTCTGGAATACGGTGTTGACATTGCGCCGATTCGGGGGAGTGTCCGACACATCCTGGCCATCTAACAAGACCCGTCCCCCGCTGGGTCGCTCGAAACCGGCTATCATACGCAAGATCGTCGTCTTGCCGCACCCGCTCGGGCCTAACAGCGAGAAGAACTCTCCTGGCGGGATGTCCAGATCTATGCCGCAAACCGCCTCGAATCTGCCGAATCGCTTGGCGAGATTCACGAGCTGTACGTGCCCCCCAGAGAGGCCTCCTTCTGCGTTCACCTGCGTAACGCCCGCGCGAAGGCCCCGAAGTTGTTCACAAAGCGTCTGGCATCGTCCTCGGAGTGCTGCACCGAGAGCGTCCACTGCTCCGCCTTCCCCCACGGCGGTAAGAAGACGCCGCCGTTGTGCTGGAAGAGCCAGTGAGCCTGGCTGAAACGGTCATCGAGCTCCAGGAAGTCCCGGTAGTTGCGGACTCTCCGACCGGAGAACGTTACGGACCCCTTGGCCCCGAACGCCAGCGGGTAGGCGGCGAGGTCGTACTCCTCGACGACATCACTGACCCCGTTGGTCATGATCTTGCCGAGCCGGTCGAAGTGCTCGTAAGCCTCGGGGGTAAGGATCTCGGTTAGCGCGGCGCGCGAGGCGGCCATCGTCAGCGGGTTACCGTTGAAGGTTCCCACCTGCTCGTAGGTTCCGTCGACGATGTAGCCCATGACCTCCTCGGTGCCCCCGATGGCCCCGCAGGGTACGCCGCCGCCCATCGCCTTGGCGAGGCACACGATGTCGGGACGCACGCCGAGGCGCTCGGTGGCGCCTCCGTAGGCGGTGGTGACACCGCACTTGACCTCGTCGAAGGCGAGTAGGGCGCCGTGCTCGTGCGCTATCTCACGCACGCCCTCGAGATAGCCGTCTTCCGGCGGGATTATGCCCGCGTTCATCATGATCGGCTCGAGAATCACACCCGCCACCCGCCCGCGGTGCTCGGCGAAGAGCCGCTCCAGCGCGCCGAGGTCGTTGTAGGGGGCGACGACCGTCAGCTCGGTGATGGCGCGCGGTATGCCCGACCCCAAAGGCGCGCTGTAGGGACGGTCGGCCGGCCCGATCTCATCTTCGCCGTTGGAAACCGAGACCATCACCGAGTCGTGGTGCCCGTGGTAGCAGCCCTCCATCTTGACGATCAGATCCCGCCCCGTTATCGCCCGCATCAGGTGCACGGCGTCCATGGTCGCCTCGGTGCCCGAGTTGGAGAAGCGCCACAGCGGGAGGCCGAAGCGGCGCGCAAGCTCCCTCGCCACCACGATCGCGTCCTCCGTCGGCTGGGCGAAGTGCGTCCCGCGCGGCGCCCGCCGCCCCAGCGCCTCCACGATGCGGGGGTGGCCGTGCCCGACGGCGCCCACGCCGTAGCCACCGTGGAGGTCCGCGTATTCGCCCCCGTCGGCGTCGTAGATTTTGGAGCCCTCGCCGTGGCTGACCCAGATCATCTGCGGCCGGGCGATCTGCCAGCTCGACGTCGCTCCCCCCGCCAGGACTGCCCGCGCCCTTTCCAACAGAGCCCGCGATCTGGGCTGGCGCTCCTTGAACCGACGCTCACCCTCGGCGATTATCTCGTCAAGGCGTCGAAGGTCTTGGTCTTTCCAAGCGCGCGCAGTCTCCATGCTCCTCCTTTGAATGACGGTTTAATAATAGGGAGCGTCTACCTTTGTGTCAACGTTCAGGTGGGTCTCAGGCGTGGCTCGATCAGGGTCTCCTGGGCCCCCATGTGGCAGTGGCGGCCCGTTTCTCGTAGCCATGTCGCTCCACTGCTGGAGACGGCCTACGCACCTCTCTACCACGTTGCGTCGCCTGCTAAGCGATATAGGAGCGAGCTATCCGAGGTTCGCTTAAACCTGTAGTACACCAACCCACGCGAACAACGGTGAACACCTACGAAGTGTGCCAAAGGGGAATCTGCCGATTTACGGGTGTTTCTGAACAACGGCGAACGTCGAGGATAATAGTGCCGTGACTTCACACGGCAGAGGTTGCTGGTTCGAACCCAGCATCGCCCACCCTCGAAAGGCGTCATTTTGCAGGTAAAACGTGGAAGG
>JARDZQ010000403.1 GCA_029240775.1 Rubrobacteraceae bacterium
CGACAAGGGCATAAGCCTCGCGCCGTTCGGCCGCTTCGACGGCGACGTTCCCCAGAACGTAAAGGACGAGGTGGATGAAGCCCGGCAGGGGATCATAGACGGCGACATCAAGGTTCCCGACAAGGTCCAGTAAGGGACAGTCAGGGATGACCGAGAGGGAGGCCGGAGGAGGGACGGCCGGGGTCCGCGAGGAGGCCCCGGCCGTCCTCGAGATGCGCGGGGTGACCAAGACCTTCGGCCCTGTGAGGGCCAACGACGACGTCTCCATCACGCTGCGCCGCGGGGAGATCCTAGGGCTGCTGGGTGAGAACGGCGCCGGTAAATCCACCCTGATGAAGATCCTCTACGGTCTCTACAAGCCCGACTCGGGCGAGGTCTTTATCGACGGCGAAGAGGTGACGATCCACGACCCCAAGGACGCGGTTAGTCGCGGCATCGGGATGGTCCACCAGCACTTCACCCTCATCCCACCACTCACCGTGGCCGAGAACATCGTGCTCGGCGCGGAGCCGAGACGGGGCGCTACCCTTGACCTCGAGAGCGCGATAAGGGCCACCGAGGAGCTCTCCGAACGCTACGGGCTCAGAGTCGACCCGAGGGCGCGCGTCGCCACCCTCTCGGTCGGCGAACTGCAGAGGGTCGAGATCCTGAAGACCCTCTACCGCGAGGCCAGGATACTGGTGCTGGACGAGCCAACGGCCGTCCTGACCCCGCAGGAGACCGAGGACCTCTTCGGCGTCCTCAAGGAGCTTGTCGCCGACGGGCTCTCGATCATCCTGATCACCCACAAGCTCGGCGAGCTACGGGGGGTTAGCGACCGGATCACGATCATCCGCGACGGGCGCGTGGTGGACACCGTACAGACGGCGGAGACGAACGAGGGCGAGCTGGCCCGGCTGATGGTCGGGCGCGAGGTGCTGCTGCGGGTGGAGAAGGAGGCCTCGAAGGTCGGAGAGCCGCGCCTGGTTGCGGAGGGCCTCGTCGTCCTCTCGAACACCGGAGCGAGGGCCGTAGACGACGTGAGCCTCGAGGTGAGGGCCGGGGAGATCCTCGGCATAGCCGGCGTGGACGGCAACGGACAGATGGAGCTCGCCGAGGCGCTCGCCGGCGTGCGTCACGCCGAGAGCGGGCGCGTCTACCTCGACGGCGACGACGTCACGGACCTGGGGGCCGACCCCAGGCAGGAGCGGGGTCTCGCCTACGTGCCCGAGGACCGGAGAACCAAGGGGCTCGTGCAGGACTTCACCCTGTACGAGAACAACTCCCTGAAGACCTACGACGAGCCGCCGTTCTCGCGGTTCGGCTGGATCTTCCCGAAGGTCATGCGCCGCCGCGCAGCGGAGAACCTCAGGGCCTACGACGTCAGGCCCCCGGACCCGGACGCCAGAGCCGGCTCCCTCTCGGGGGGCAACCAGCAGAAGGCCATCCTGGCGCGCGAGCTCTCCGGCGACCCCGACGTCATCATCGCCGCCCAGCCGACCCGCGGCGTGGACGTCGGCGCCATAGAGTTCATCCACGGCCAGCTCCTCAAACAGCGCGCAGAGGGCAAGGCGATACTCCTCATCTCGCTCGAACTCGAGGAGGTCCGCTCGCTCTCGGATCGCATAGTCGTCATCTACGCGGGCAGGATCGTCGGCGAGGTCGGCCCCGAGGCCACAGACGAGGAACTCGGTCTCCTCATGGCCGGGCAGGGAACCGCGGAGGAGAGCGTGTGAGCGAAGAGCGCCGGGAGCCGGAGAGCTCGCGCCCCCCGGTGTTCCGCCGTTTCTTGGGCAACGCCGCCGGCGCCCTAGTATTCCCCCTCGTAGCCATCCTCATCTCGTTCGCCATCGGGGCGGTCATCATGCTGGCGACCGGGAACAATCCGATCGAGGCCTACGGAGCGCTCCTCAGGGGAGCCTTCGGGTCGCCGCTCGCCGTCGGGCGGACCCTGCTCAACGCGACGCCCCTGATCTTCACCGGCCTCGCCGTCGCCGTCGCCTTCAGGGCCGGGCTCTTCAACATCGGCGGTGAGGGACAGTTCTTTATCGGGGCGATAACGGCCGCGGTGGCCGGCGTCTACCTTGGCTTCCTCGGGGTCATCGGGATGGTGCTGGCGCTGGCGGCCTGCGTCGTCACGGGGTTCTTGTGGGGCGCCATACCCGGCTTCCTCAAGGCGTACTTCGGGGCGCACGAGGTGATCACCACGATCATGCTGAACTTCGTCGCGATCTACCTGGCGACCTACCTGGCGCTCAACCCCTTCAGAAGTGAGGGCCTCGTCCCCGGCACGGAGGCGATAGACCTCACGGCCCGTATCCCGTTTCTCGGCCTCGGTCTCGGACGGGCGAACTACGGCTTCGTCTTCGGGCTCGTGGCCGCGCTCCTAGTCTACCTGTTCCTGTGGCGCACGAAGAGGGGATTCGAGATCCGGGCCGTCGGCCTCTCGCCGGGGGCGGCCAGCTACGCCGGCATGCGCATCGGGGTGAACACGGTCCTGGCCTTGGCCATCGGGGGCTCTCTGGCTGCTTTAGGCGGCGGGGAGGAGGTGCTCGGAGTCTACGGCAAGATGTCCATACCGTTCGTCCAGTACGTAGGCTTCAACGGCATCGGGGTTGCGCTCCTGGGGCGTAACCACCCGGCGGGGGTCGTGCTCGGGGCCTTGCTCTTCGGTGGCCTCGCCGCGGGCGCCCAGGAGATGCAGTTCGCTACCGACGTGCCGCTGCAGCTAGCCACCGTGATCGGCGCCATCATCCTTCTCCTCGTGACCGCTACAAAGCTGGTCGAGCTCATCGTCGGCAAGCGCGCCCGAGCCCTCGCTTCGGGCACCCACCTGGAGAGGGAAAGGCTGTAGTGGACGATATACTCACCTCCATCGGCACGCTCCTCGCCTCGACGATCCGAAACGCGACGCCGCTGATCTTCGCCGCCCTTGGCGGCATGTTCAGCGAGAGGAGCGGGGTCGTGAACATCGGGCTGGAAGGTCTGATGCTGATCTCCGCCTTCGCCGGTGTCGTCGGGGCCTTCCTCTCGGGGAGCGCCCTGGTGGGCCTCGGGTTCG
>JARDZQ010000404.1 GCA_029240775.1 Rubrobacteraceae bacterium
GGAGATTCCTTGGGCAACGAACCGGGCGCCGCCGACAGCCTCTGGGGCGAAGACGGTGACGACGAAAAATACTGGGGGAGGTGCCGACGAGACTTCCTGGACGGTGGCGCTGGCAAGGACGTAATCCCCGGTGAGGAGGGCCACGACACCATCCAGGCCAGGGACGGTGAGCAGGATACCGCAATCGACTGCGGCGCCGTCTTTTCGACGTCGGGATGGGGACCGTCACCAACTGCGAGCTACAGACCCTCCTCTGTAGCTGCGAGGGACTCGCGTCGAGGGGTGGCTGCCGAAGGAAGGCTGGACGCTGGCTTCTAGAGGGTCTCCCTGCGACGACGTTCCGTGCCGTAGGGGTGACCAGTGTGGAGGCGCTCTATGGAGCTTATGGCGTCTATGCGCTCCAGGGCTAGCGTGTCGGCGGCGACGTGGGTGGGCACGCCGTCGCGCTTCGAGATGGCGATGATGCTCTTCATGGAGTCGTAGATGCGGGAGACGCGCTTGGTTGCGCGCGCCTCGTTGTAGCCCTCCAGCTCGTCGGCGACGTTTATCAGGCCTCCCGCGTTTATGACGTAGTCGGGGGCGTAGAGGATGCCGCTCTCGGCGAGCGCCTCGCCGTGGCGGGGTTCGTGGAGGATGTTGTTCGCGCTGCCGGCGATGATGGAGCAGCGGAAGCCCGGCAGCGAGATGTCGTTGACGACGGCGCCCAGGGCGCAAGGGGCGAAGATGTCGCAGGGTATGGAGAGGATCTCGTCGGGCTCCTCGAGCTTCGCCCCAAACTCCCGCCGCGCCCGCTCGACGACCTCTTCGCGCAGGTCGGTCACGAAGAGGCCCGCCCCCTCCCTGTGGAGCATCTCGCACAGGTGCCAGCCGACGTGCCCGAGACCCTGTACCGTGACGGTCCGGCCTCCCAGGGTGGGCGAGCCGAAGACCTCCTCGGCGCAGGCCTTCATCCCCTGCAAGACCCCCAGCGCCGTGAACGGCGAGGGATCGCCGGAGCCGCCGTGGGTCACGTCGACGCCGACGACGTGGGAGGTCTCGATGCGGATGTTCTCCATGTCCTCCGTCGAGGTGCCGACGTCCTCGGCTACGATGTAGCGGCCGCCTAGAGTTTCGAGGTAGCGCCCGAAGGAGCGGAAGAGTTGCTCGGACTTGTCGCGCTCCGGGTCGCCGATGATGACGGACTTTCCGCCCCCGAGGTTAAG
This sequence comes from Rubrobacteraceae bacterium, assembly GCA_029240775.1. Taxonomy (GTDB): domain Bacteria; phylum Actinomycetota; class Rubrobacteria; order Rubrobacterales; family Rubrobacteraceae; genus JALYGY01. Next base: position 1,203 of record JARDZQ010000404.1, read on the forward strand.
GCCGCTCGCGGCGGCCTTGTAGGTCATTCCTCGAGCCAGGCGTAGTACGTCCACGACGGCCTCGTCCTCCGAGGCGTAGGGGTACATCCGGCAGCCGCCTAATGCCGGACCCAGCGTGGTGTCGTGGATCGCGATGACGGCCCGCAACCCCGTGGCCTTGTCGTGGCAGAAGACGAGCTGCTCGTAACGGTACTCGGCGAGCTTCTCGAAGACCTGCATACCGGCTCCTTTCCCCGGTCCGGAGGTTCTCTCCGGGACCTCATTTTACTACCTCGCTCGCCCGCTCCGCCGGAAAAACGCCCGGGGACCGCGTGCTAGAATGCCTGCTGCTATGCAGGATGAGAGGCTGGGGGAAGGCACAACCGCGGGCAAGATCGAGGGTCTCGAGCGTCTGCGCGAGGCAGCAGCGAACCCGGCCCCCGAGCAGGCGGTCCGTCGCCAGCGCGAGCGCGGCAAGCTCACGGCGCGGGAGCGCATCGAGCTTCTGCTCGACCCCGGCACCTTCGTCGAGCTCGACCGTTACCGGGTGCACCGTTCGCACAACTTCGGGCTGGAGGAGAACAAGCCTCTGGGTGATGGTGTGATCACGGGCTATGGGGAGGTCTCGGGGCGCAAGGTCTGCGTATTTTCCCAGGACTTCACGGTCTTCGGCGGGTCTTTGGGCGAGGTGTACGCGCAGAAGATCTGCAAGGTCATGGACCTCGCCCTGAATACCGGCTGCCCGGTCATCGGGATCAATGACTCCGGTGGGGCGAGGATACAGGAAGGTGTCGTCTCCCTGGCCGGTTACGCGGACATCTTCCACCGGAACGTGCTCGCGTCGGGGGTCATACCCCAGATCTCGATCGTCACGGGACCGTGCGCGGGTGGCGCGGTCTACTCCCCCGCGATAACCGATTTCATCTTCATGGTCGAGGAGACGAGCCACATGTTCATCACGGGCCCGGACGTCATAAAGAGCGTTACCGGCGAGGAGGTCTCCTTCGAATCTTTAGGGGGAGCCGGGACCCACAACACCCGCTCCGGCGTCGCCCACTTCGCCGCCCCCGACGAGGAGAGTTGCCTCTTGGACGTGCGCTACCTCCTCTCCTTCCTCCCTGAGAACAACCTGGAGATGGCCCCGTACTACGAGCCGGCGGACTCCCCGGAGCGGATGGAGGAGGAGCTGGCGACCCTCATCCCCGATTCTCCCCAGCGGCCCTACGACATGAGGCGGGCGGTGGAGCTCGTCGTGGACGACGGGGAGTTCTACGAGGTGCAGGAGAGCTGGGCTCAGAACCTGGTCGTCGGCTTCGCCAGGCTCGACGGGCACGCGGTCGGGGTGGTGGGCAACCAGCCGATGGTGCTCGCCGGGACGCTGGATATAGACGCGAGCGTCAAGGGGGCGCGGTTCGTCAGGTTCTGTGACGCGTTCAACATCCCGCTGCTCACGTTCGTGGACGTGCCGGGGTTCCTGCCCGGCACGGACCAGGAGTGGGGTGGGATCATCAGGCACGGCGCCAAGCTCCTCTACGCCTTCTCCGAGGCGACGGTGCCCAAGATGACCGTCATAACCAGGAAGGCATACGGCGGGGCCTACGACGTCATGAACTCCAAGCACATAGGCGCCGACGTCAACGTCGCCTGGCCGACGGGGGAGGTCGCGGTCATGGGCGCCTCGGCGGCGGTGGGCATCATCTTCCGGCGCGAGATCGCGGAGGCAGAAGACCCCGAAGCCAGACGGGCCGAGCTCATCGAGTCTTACGAGGAGCAGTTCAACAACCCGATGGTAGCCGCCGAGATGGGCTACATAGACGACGTAATAGACCCGCGCGAGACCAGACCGTACCT
>JARDZQ010000405.1 GCA_029240775.1 Rubrobacteraceae bacterium
TGGGAAAAGACGCAGACTTTGCGCCCAGAGACTTCGCCGTAGCCCGTGATGACCCCGTCTCCCAGTGGCCTGTTCTCCTCCAGGCCGAAGTTGTAAGAGCGGTGCACCCTGTAGCGGTCCAGCTCGACGAACGTGCCAGCGTCGAGCAAGAGCTCGACGCGCTCGCCGGCCGTCAGCTTGCCGCGTTCGCGCTGCCTCTCGACGGCCTGCTCGGGGGCAGGGTGGGCCGCCGCCTCACGCAGGTGCCCCAGCCCCTCTATCTTGCCTGCTGTGGTATTTTGCCCGAGTCGTTCATCCTGCATGGACAGGCATTCTAGCACGCAAGGAAATGGGGATTTCTCGGGGTGGACACTCGCAGAGATTCGCCTGAGGCGTCATCATTAGCCGTCACGCCGGGAACCTTTTCGCGCCCGGCGTTGTAGATGGAAGTAGAGAGCGACGTTGATGAGGAGGGCCGTCACCTCGGATGACGCGAAGCTCGCAGAGCGGGCGAAGGGTGGAGACACTGCGGCGTATGAGAAGCTGGTGCGTGGCTACCAGGAGGTGGCCTTCCGTACCGCTTACCTCATCACCGGCGACGCCTCTGAGGCCGAGGAAGCGACCCAGGAGGCTTTCGTGAAGGCTTACCGCGCCCTGGGACGCTTCAGGTCGGGCGCCCGTTTCAGACCCTGGCTGCTCGCGATAGTGGCCAACGAGGCCAGAAACCAGCGCAGGGCGGCCACGCGTCGCGCAGGTCTGTTCCTACGGGTGGCGCGGGAGGACACGCCGGAGAATAGTCCTTCATCGCCCGAAGCAGCGGTCCTGGCGGCGGAGCGGCGGGAAGAGTTGCTCGAGGCGCTGCGCGGCCTGCGTGAGGAGGCGAGGTGGGCCATTGCCTGCCGCTACTTCCTGGGACTCTCCGAAGAGGAGACGGCCGCGATCCTGGGTTGCGCGCGAGGAACCGTCAAGTCACGGCTCTCGCGGGCCATGAAGGGCCTGCGCGCGGAGATTGCGAAGGAGGGAGATGCAGGATAGAGAACTCGAGAGAGAGCTGAGGGAGCTCGGATCTCTAATCGATTACCCTCCGACGCCGAACGTCGCGCGCGCCGCGCGTAACGTGCTCGACGAAGCAGCCAACGAACAGTCCCGAAGATTGAGGAGGGCTTTCCCGACTATGCGGTGGGCGGCGGTAGCGGCGGCGTTCGTGCTCGTCGTCGCCGTCCCGACCCTCTCCCCAGGCCTGCGCGCCACGGTCAGCGACTGGTTCGTGGCGGAGGACTTCCAGAGCACCGGTGTCGATGCCGGCTCACCCGAGAGACAGTCGGAGGCAGGCGCACCCGCCGCTGGCGTCTCAAAGAGTGCCACAACCCCGGCGCAGGCTCTACAGTTCTCGGGGGAGCGAATCAGCGTGCGAGAGGCGCGGGCCAGAATGGATGGCACGCTCATCCTGCCCCGGACGCCGGAGCTAGGAAAGCCAGAGGAGATCTACACGGTCGGAACCGCAAGTAAGGAAGGCGTCATGCTCGTCTACAAGTACGGCCTTCCGCCACTAGGAGACACCGGGATCCACCTCGTTCTGACCGAGGTCCCAGGCGATCTCGAACCAGCATATCTCACGGGAAGAACCACTGCCGGTTCGAAGTTCGACAGAGTGAGTGTGGACGGAAATCCTGGATACTGGAGATCTGCCGGAAACCGCCTCCCCGGCCAAACCCTGCTCTGGGAGCAAGGGGGCGTGGCGCTCCGGCTCGAGGCGAACGTGAAGAAGGAGCAGGCGATCCGCATCGCCGAATCGGCGCGCTGATAGAGGGTCACCCTCCCCAACCCTCGCTGGCCAGCACTTCAGCTTGTCAGCTTTTTGTTTGCTGACTGGCTGATGGCTCGTCGTGCCCAAGGCTCATGCCTTGGCACGGTGCTGTGAGATTAGGGAACCGATTGGGGCCAGACACCGTACAGGGAGTAGGTTCGGTCCCGTCCGAGCGGGAAGTTGCTCCGCGAGGGTACACGTACGAGAGAGGTGGATGGCATGGAAGCTGTGCGTTCTGCAATCGTGGCGAAATCCTTGGGGGCAAGCGCTCTCGTGCTCCTCGTGCTGGCCCTCGCGGCGTGCGGGAGCGGCGAGACGAAATCGGGCGGAGGAGGGGTATACACAGGGCGGGAGCCGGCAGGTGTGGACTCAGCTGCCGGGTCTGGACCGGATCTCGCGCAGTCCTCCGAAGGTGCGGTCAGCGTAACCGAAGATCCTGCCGCGCTCGGAGATTTTGGGCGCAAGATCGTCAAGACCGCCGATCTCGGCCTCCGCTCGGAGGAGGTCCGCCAGAGCGCCGCGCGGGCGCAGCAGGTCGCCGCGACCGCCGGTGGCACCGTTCTCAGCTCGCAGGTCTACAGGAGCGATGACTCCGTTACGGCAGACCTCGTACTCTCGGTCCCCTCCGAGGAGTTCGAGAGGGTGCTCGATGAGTTGAGGAGCCTGGGCGAGAAGGTCACGACCGACTCCATCAGCGGCCAGGATGTGACCGAGGAATATGTAGATCTCGAGTCCCGCGAGCGCAACCTTCGGGCCACCGAAGAGAGCTTGCTGAGGCTCTACGACAGGGCTGAGAACGTCGAGGAGGCGCTCTCGATCCAGCGCGAGTTGACGACCGTTCGGGGGGAGATCGAGCTCGTGCAGGGCAGGATAAAGTACCTGGATCAGCGTAGCGCCTACTCCCAGATCACCCTGAACATCCAACCCGTCACCAGCCCGCCGCCACCCAAGCCTACCTGGGACCCTGGAGAAGTCGTGGAGCGGGCATGGGATGCTTCGCTGCGTGTCCTCCAGGTCATGGCGACGGCTATCATCTCGGCGGTCGTCTTCGGCTGGTGGCTCGCACCCGTGCTCATAGGGGGACTTCTGTGGTGGAGGAGGCGGAACCGGGGTTCGAGACCCGCTGCTACAGAGCCTTCGTAGGCCCGTCGATACCGCCACGAGACTTTCGAGGTCCCGGTCTCGAGAACCTGAGGGATAGTAGAATAATGTTCTGAGGAACCTCTGGCTCGGGAAAGGAGA
>JARDZQ010000019.1 GCA_029240775.1 Rubrobacteraceae bacterium
TAGACCGGATAACGCCGCTGGAGATCATCGGCCGAGAGGTCGTACCCGCCGTCGCCGACTTCTAGGCACCATCGTCCCGCACGGTCCCTCATGCCAGACTTACAGCCGGCGCAAAAAGACATGGACGGGTTGCGGTGTACGAGACAATGCTAGTGGGTGAACGCGCCAGTTTCGGGTAGACCGTTTGCTCTGCCTACCCGCCTATCGAGCGTCCCGACATTCGCTTTACACCGCTCAATCAAGGGACTGGCCGAGGGCCTATTGGCGAGATGTGTGCGGGCGGCTGCAAACGGGTTCCCCGAGAAGGTGTGTTCGCAAATTTCGGCGCGGAAGTAGCCCCGGCTTTCGCCCCGTGCGAATATACCGACGGCCGACGGAAAGGAGTCAGTAATGCTCGCTCAGAATATGCACCAGCAGGTGTGGAAGGCGGGCATCTTCGTGACCGGGTTGGTGCTTCTGCTGGGGATCGGATGTGGCGGGGGCGGCAACCAAGAGGATTCCGCTGCAGGTACACACACCACCGGAGGTAGCGAGCAAGCATCCACGGCCGATCTGGACGCGGCGCTAAAGAAGTCTTTCCAAGAGAGCGATGCGCCTGGGGTGGTGGCCGCGGTGCAGACCCCCGAGTACACGTGGGTGCGCGCCCTTGGGGTAGCGGACCGCGCTTCCAAGGAACCGATGATGCCTGAGGTGCATCACCGGGTAGGCAGCGTCACCAAGACCTTCACCGCCACCCTGCTTCTCCAAGCCGCGGAGGAGGGGCAGCTTTCACTTGACGACACGATCGACCGCTACGTTAAGGGCGTCCCCAACGGGGATAAGATCACGCTGCGCCAGATGGCCGACATGACTAGCGGGATCGCCACCTACACGGAGGACGATCAGTGGGTGAAGGAATGGTCCTCCGACCCGACGAGGGTTTGGGCACCCGAAGAGTTGGCGCAGATTGGTATCAAGGATTCTCCTCTGTTCGATCCCGGTACCGAGTGGTTCTACTCCAACACGAACTACGTGCTGCTTGGTCTGGTCCTCGAGCAGGTGACGGGCAAGCCCGTTGGTGATCTGTACCGCGAACAGATCATCGAACCGCTCGGCCTCCAAAGTACTTCCTTCCCCGACCTTGCGGACTCTTCCATTCCCGAGCCGCATGCCCAGGGTTACACCCTTCAAGGACAATCCTCAGGTGGGCAGCCCATCGACGCTACCGACTGGAGCCCCTCCGAGGCATGGACAGCTGGCATGATGATCTCGACGGTTGAGGACCTGCTGACCTACGGGCGGGCATTGGGCACCGGAGATGGCCTGCTCTCACCCGAGAAGCAATCCGAGCGGCTCGACTCGTTCGTCAGTGACGTGCCGCCGCTTAACCAGCCTCCGCTGAGAGGCGACCTGGCCTACGGTATCGGGCTTGGTAAGGATCATGGGTGGGTCGGGCACAACGGCGAGATCCCCGGTTTCAACACCTACCTTTTCTATCATCCAGAACTCGACGCAGTGGTGGTGGTGGAGGTCAACAGCGATATCTCCTCCGGCAAATGCCCAAAGGACGTGCCTACCATGAACGAATGGCCGCGGGGCATCCCCTGCGAGTTACCAGCAGACCGAATCTTCGAAGCGCTCGCCGAGGCGCTGGGCAAGCCCTCGCCATCGCCGCCCGAGTAGTCTACTCGAAGATTGAGACGGTAGGAGAGTCACGAAGAAGAAGGCGCTGGTGCTCGCGGAATTGGTCGTCCAGGGCAGCACCAGCGCCCCGGGGCGAAGTAGTTTCCCTTGCCCGTCTCAGTGCAGAACGCCGCGTAGTAGCCCGGCTCGTAGTCGTACTAGGCGGGAGGGTCTAGTATCTCGACGCCGTTATTCACCGAAGCTCGTAGAAAGAGGTACTTCCGCGCAGCCCGATGCATAGGTTCATCGTCGTCATGCGCTGGCTCCACGGGCCTCGCGCACTCGTCGGATCAGGAGCACCAGACTGATCAGCGCCACCAGCAGGCTCAGGAACACTACGCCCAAGAACTCGACGAAGGTCGTGCTCCTGACGCTCGCAAAGGTGTCCCACAGGGCGTGTAGGATCACCGCCACCAGGAAAGCACCGAGAACCCGCCAGTTCAACGTGGCGTGCCCTGCCTTGAGCCTTTCCCTCCAGAGGACGGCACACACCAAGCCAGTCCACGACATGTGCCCGGCAGGCGAACTGAGACCACGCACCAAGAGCACCTCGTCAAGGACTCCAAGGTTGCCTCTAGAGGCGAGCAAGGAGACGAATCCGTAGCCCATCGTCTCCAGGGCGGCGAAACCTGCCGCGGTGGCGACCCCCAAGACAATGCCCGCTGCCTCCGAACGGTAGCGCCCGGCGAAGTAGAAGATCAAGGGGACGATCAGTTTGGCCGACTCCTCTATCAGGCCGATGGCCAGCTTCGGCAGGAAGCCGAGAGCTCTCGCTACGTCGTACTCCAGCGTACCGGCGACTACCGTCCCAAGGACCCCGCCCCACAGGAAGCAGACCGCCAGGGCAGGCAGGGAGACGTCCCAACTCGGCAGCCGCTCGTAGAGGTAGGTCACGAAGGTGACGGGCACGAGGAAGGCGCCGAGCAGGATGAGGCTGGGAACGTAGTTCAGACTAGAGGTAGCTACTAGCGTTCTCTCGACCAGGAAGAGGAGCACGAGACCGCTAACCAAGATTTGTAACCATCTCCGCCTCAAAACTGCTTCGCAGGCTCTCCTTTACGCCAGCGACACGTCGAGGTAGAGCATCACGATCACCCCGAGTATGGTTCCGAGGGTGGCTATGCGCTCGTGTCCCTTGGTGTGGGTTTCGGGGATGATCTCGTCGCTTATGACGTAGATCATCGCGCCTGCGGCGAACCCCATCGCGTACGGGAGGAGCGGCTCGGCCAGCTGGACCGCCCAGGCGCCGAAGAGCGCCAGGGGGATCTCGACTAGCCCGGCGCGGATTCCTGTGACTGCGGCGTAGAAGAGGCTGCCGAGCCCCGCGTTCAGGGCCGCAACAGAGACGGCTAGACCTTCGGGTACGTTCTGGATGCCGATGGCCAGCATAAGCGGTATCGCGTTGCCGAGGTTGCCGGAGCCAAACCCCACGCCGACCGCGAGTCCCTCGGGCATGTTGTGGAGCGTGATCGCCACGATGAACAAGATTACGGAGGCGATGCGCCTGTGCTGAGAGCCACTCCTCTCGTGTGCGTCGCGAGCCTCATCTGCCCTGATGCGTCCGGTGATAAGGACGTGGACGTGCGGCACCCACGCGTCAGCGCGGTCGAGGAGGAGGGCTCCGATCAGCACGCCAACCATGACGGGGAGGATGCCGCCGATCTCTATTCCAGGTAGGATCAGGCTGGTGAAGCTGGCAGCGAGCATCACGCCGGCGGCGAACCCAAGCGCCCCATCCAGCGACCGTTCGGAAGGGTTTCGCCAGACGAGCACGGATAGCGCGCCGATCATGTTGAGGGACGCGATGACGATGCCGCCGACAAGCCCTTGCAGTACGGGATTGGTGCCGGCTACGTCGATGAAAATCTGGTGCAAGAAATTCACGCCGCGGCCTCCCACTTAGCCGGGAAGCCCGGAGGCGAGGAGGCAACGATCTTAGTCTCCCCGCAGCTAGCTACCGGGTACGTGAACACACACTCCATCTGCGCGATCGCAACCTGAATCTTTGGTAGCTTGGCACGGTGGATTCTTGTCATGTGCCCTTCCTGATATGTCGCAGTTGGCGTTCCGAACCAACCTCCTACTCGTGCAGTGTACCAATCATAACTACGATTCCTGGACGAACAGACAAGGCTCTCGATGCCGTGGTGGGTGTTAGCCTTCTGCCGTGCCATCGTACCCGGCTCCCGTCGTGTCTTGGGAGACTTGAGAGCTCCCTACAGTGGGCCCTCTGGATAAGCTAAGTAGGCTTCCGGGCGGACGGAGAGTTTTTCTGTGGGTCGCTTTCCAGCTTGCGCGGGACGCGGCACGCAAAAAGGGATTACAATACGGAGGTCATGAGGTTCCTCAGGTCGTGGAGCTTTGCTCGCAGCGCGTCGCTCGCGGCGGCGGCCGTAATGTTGTGCATCGGGGCCTTCCTTCCCTGGCTGGGGAGTGGGCCCGAAGCTCCCGGCTTTCTCGCAGGGCTTCGCTATTCTCAGGCGGATCAGGGGACGAACGGGGGCGGGCATACGCCGACCGGGAGCTACCTCGCCGCGCTCGGGGACGAGGCAAAGGACGGCGATAAAGGCCCGGTGAACGCTGGCCTCCTGACCGCGCTCCTCGTGATGTTCTGGGCGATCGTCGGCTGGCCGCTCTCGAACGATCCGGGGCCAGGGGCGTCTCGCTCCTCGAACATCATTCGCCGTCTGTTCTTCGTGATCGCCCGCGAGAACTCACCCTTCTTGGGCGTGTTCCGGCTCTAAGGGGCTCCTCCGTCCCGCTCAGGCGGGACAGAGTCGCCGCCACACCCGGAACATGCCCAGAGGAGGGCCCGAATGTCTAAGGAAGACGAGCGCCCCCGCACGTCATCGCTGAGGAAGCTATTTCTCGGTAGCCACGTGCGCGCCGAGCGCGAGGAGAAGGTACTCCAGTACGTTATCCACCGCGCGAACGAAGGCGCGCTCTTGCACGACGTGGTAGGGGAAGATTACGTGCGCCGAAATTGCTCCCAAGCTGAGATAGAGAAGATCGTCCAAGACCCCGAGCTCGTCCACGCCTGCAGGGGACACCTTTGGCGGACGTTCGAGTCCGGCGAGCTGGACCCGAGCCAGGGTTCCCGCGCGCCGTCGCCTGGTACCTACAGCAGGCCGGCCGGGCGCGAGAATAACGGCGCTTCGTCCTCGCCGGACGCGTGATCGAAAACCGCATGGGCGAGAGATCGGCACGATCGGAGGGCTGTCAGCACCGTAGCCTCGCAGCGGTCGAGCTGACGGAAGGGGGCTACCGACTGCGATGCGTGGTCTGCAGGAAGCTCGGTCCGGCTCGAAAGACCCCGAGAGCGGCCCGCAAGGCGCTTCTGGTGCTGGGGACCCGGGACGGCGCCGCGTCGAGGGGCACTGGTGACTAAGTTCCTAGCGGGCCTATTCGGCCCGCTGACTGGCCTGATAAGCGGCGCCCTCGAGTTGTTTCACTCTGCGGGAGCGCCATGGTGGCTGAGCATTGTCCTGCTCACCGTTTCGGTGCGCGCCGCCCTGCTCCCGCTTACTGTCCGTCAGGCCAGGAGCATTCGGGCCATGCAAGGGCTCGGGCCCGAGATGGCTGAGATACGTGCCAGATACGAGGACGACCGTCGAAAGCAGCATGAAGCCATAATGGAACTTTACAGGAAGCGTCGGGTGAACCCCTTGGGAGGGTTCTTGCCCGTCCTGATGCAGATGCCGGTGTTCATAACCATGTATCAAGTCGTGCGCGGCCACGAGGAGAGCTTCCCGAGTTTCGCCAGCGGCGGCCTTCTCTGGTTCGTCGACCTCACGAGGCCTGATCCGTATTTCGTATTGCCGCTGCTCTCGGCCTCGATGCTCGTCTTGGCCGGGGAGGTGTCCGCGAGGAACGTCGACCCGCGTCAGAGGTGGATGATGCGATTCTTGCCGGTGGCGTTTACAGCGCTCATCGCCCGCTTCCCTGCCGGGTTGTTCGTTTACTGGGTGGCGTCCAGCGCGGTCATCCAGATTGCTTTTCTCCGGCTGCCCTTTGCTCATCGACCACCCTTTCCCAGACATCAGCAGGCACGGCCGGTTCATTCTAGACCCCGCCGCTCTCGTGGACGCGATCATGGACCTTCTGGCCATCCACCGGATCAACGCTCGGATTGGCGCAGTTTCCTAGGATTATGGAGCAACCCGTCACAACTCGTTAAAGCGGGGCGGAAGTTCCGCGCCAACAAGGCTCGGCGGTATGACACAACATTTCTAGCCTGGGCTTCGCGCTGTACGAAGCCCAGGCTAGAGGATGATAGACGACGTATTCTAGGAACCTATCCGTTTCGGCTCGCGGGACATAGCGGCTCTTGCTATGCGGGCCTCGGCGAGTGCTCGTTGAAGAACCGCACCATCTCTGCGGAGGCGTCTGGGCCCTTAGGATCGGTGTAGGAGCCGGAGGAGCTACCGCCGGACCACGCGTGCCCTAGCCCGTGGATGGTCCATCGCTCCACGATGGCCTGCCCTCCGGCGTCGCGGTAGGTGGCGCGGGTGTAGGCGTGCCCGCCGGGGACCTGTCCCTGACGCACCGTCCCCCGCGGCGTCGAACCGCCTGCCTCGTCTGTTCTACCGGTCCTCTTGGCGGTGCAGTAATGCTCGAACAAGTGGTCGGCGTTGCGCGGGTGAACCGTTTTGTCATGATCCCCGTGGAACACGATCGCGGGCACTATCCGGGCGGACTGCTCTGTGGCTGTCGCAGTGGGAATGTCCCGGCGCGGGGTGGCTGGACCCCCTTGGTGCATCGCGGCGAAGGCGGAGGGCATGTCGTGGGCCGCGCCGGGGGCGAGACCCGAATGCACGCCGACAGCGGCGTAAAGGTCGGGGTAGGCCTCGGCCATGATCGCCGCCATCGCCCCACCAGCCGACATCCCGGCCACGTACACCCGGCCATCGGCGACTTTGTACTCGTCGATGATCTGGCGCGTAATGCCCGCGACTAGCGACGGCTCGCCTCGCTCGCGCTGCTGGTCCGAAGCCTTGAACCAATTCCAGCACTTGTTCATGTTGGCGCCCTGGGCTTGGGCGGGATAGGCCACGAGAAAGATGTGCTCCTCGGCGAGCACGTTCATCTGCGTTCCGGCGGCGATGTCGTCGGGACTCTGGGTGCAGCCGTGAAGCATCACGACCAAAGGCACTTCCTGGCCTATGTAGCCGCTCGGGATGTACAGCTTGTAAGAACGGGTCCCGGCCTGATTGGTGTAGGAGCGCTCGACGAAGCGCCCCCCTGTCGGAACAACGGTCGGATCGGTCTTTCCTTCTTTCGGAGCGGGCATAGCGCCGGGCAGGCCCTGCAGCCCGGGCAAGCCTCCCGGCACGGTCAAGGGCACGCCGCCGAAGAGCAGGGGCGAAGCGACAGGTCGCGGGGCTGTGGCCGGTCCACGGCCTGCGGCAGGCCCACTAGCCACCCTAGGGTGCGGTGCTTCATCGACGACGCTACTTTCCACGTCTATCGGCTCGCCGGCACCGCTGGGGGCATCCGGCGATGCCACCGGAGCGTATCCGATTCCCTCGGCGAGGGAGCTCCCCCCGAGGGCACGTTGGATGACCGCGGTCGCCTCGGCCAGCTCGCCCTCCTGTATGAGGCGCATCGCCTCCGCTATGCCGCCCTGGATCTGGTCACTCATGATCATGTTTTCCTCTCTTTAACATCCATTAACCATCTACATACCATCCATACAGATGGTAGATTACACCTTGGGAGAGGCTTGTCAAGCAAACGGAGCTATCTGCTGCAAAAATTTGCATGTGGGCTTCGATCTAGGGGGAACGGAATCAGGCGTCACCGATTGGGCGCCGAGGGAGATCTCGGAGGCCTCATGCAGCGCTGTCCCGCTGCGTTCGAAACACCAGAATCTCCAGACGACAGAAGTAGTGCGCGGTACGAACAGACCGAGGATCGATAGGTTTGTGAGGCGTCAGAACGCGCCTGAAGTCATTGCGAGAGCCTGGCGCTTTTGCGGCTTACCCGTGGCTATGCTTGTGCAGCGTGTTGCCGAATATGGCCTAGGACTACTTACGTCGGGAAAGAAACGAAAAGGGTCACTCCGGTCTTGAAGGTAGACGCGTTTGCTTTCGTCCTCAAGGCGCACTTCTTGCAGAGAGTTCGTTTGTGAGGCGCGCGATCGTAGGGTGAGGCAGTTATTGGAATGGGAACAAAGAGCCTATCCGATACTGGATCGTGAGGGTCAAGCGGTGATGGCCGCTAAACGGAAATATATCCATGTTCCGCGTTACGTCGACCGAATTCGCCCTGCTAACGCCGCCTTGACGTCTGGACTCGCCCGGAATGCTCCCAGAACGTCGATGGAATCAATAGTCTCAAGCGCAAGCTCCGGCGGGACGTCGTCTGCGATGCTTGCCAGGCCCAGCACCCTTATCTCCAGCGTCTCGCCGGCCTCGCGCACCGCCTCCAGGTCACGGCGGGCGTAATGCTGCAGGCCGAGCACCAGCTCCTTGCGGGCTACCGTCTGCTTGACCGCTTCGGCGTGCGCGTTTAGCTGATTGCGAATCGCCGTACGTATGAAGTCGGTGCGGTTCTGATAGAAGCCCTCCTGCACGAGCAGGTCAATCTGCCCGAGGTCTACCAGGCCTAGATTGATCGTGATCTTCTCTGTCTCGCTCAATCTGTCAACTCCTCGCCATCCATACGGATGGTAGCATAAGCATGGTGAATTCGCCCTCAGTAGGATGGAGTAGATGATGCCTGGGCAAGCGCTCCAGCCAGCTTCTTCGACTCTCCCCCCAGGGGTGTGGCCATAGTTCTCACGGCCTTGTGGGCGTTCGTCACGGCGTTTGTGATGTGGCGCAACAGTGGTCGGCAGCCTATCGTTCGTCGCCGGTCAGCTTACCAAGCAGAAGGGTCTTAGCGACTAGCTGGGAGGCTGCCCCGCCGGACGTATTAGCTTACGTATAGAGGCGAGATGGCACAGCGTATCGATTTGATGGTGAAGCAACGCGTGCCCAGCAGGAGGGGCTGTAACGCCCGGTCACCCCGCACAGCTTGGTTCCGGCGTCTGTACAGCTCGACCAGGTGTAAGAACCTTCACGCCTCGGTAGGGTCGAGCTGGAGCCCGTTGCCGAAAGGTTCGGGACGTTCGCGGACCCATGAGACCACATCCCGATACGGTGCGCACCAAACCAACCCATCTTGTGCTAAGTCCCGTAGCTCCTCGAGCGCTCCGCGCATGACCTCGAAGCGGTCTTCCTGTTCTTCCAAGAAGGGATGGAATAGCAGGGTCCGGTGCCCGCCGTTGCGAACGACGCCCTGCAGCGCCGAGCCTAGCGTCTCCCGGAAATGGAACGGTGACATCTGCTCGCTCGACCCTGTGGCACTTTCCCGAAGAGCGCCGAATCGCGGCAGGTAATAGAAAGCGTCGATCAGCCGCCACTCGAACGGCAGGACGACCAGGTTGCCGAGGAAGCCGCTCCCACGGCCCGCCGGCGAGCAGTGGGTGAAACCGAGGTTCTCGAGGAGCTCTGGCGAGGAAGGGGTCAGTCTCCCTCCCGGCGGCCGAAAGCCGCGCGGCCGTACCCCGATCTCGTGCATCTTGCGGACGCCCCGTTCCAGCAGACGGGCTTCCTCGAAGGTGCTCAGGTTGGGCCAGTATTCGTGGCGCCAGCCATGGTAGCCAAGCTCGTGGCCGGAGTTGGAGATCTCGAGCAGCGCCTCGGGGTAGAGTTCGGCGTTGAGCCCCTCTACGAAGAAAGTGGCCCGAAGCCCGAGCTCGTCGAGCATGCCCAGGATGCGAGGGAGCGCACGCTTCACCGAGAAGTGACGACCAAGGGGCTCGCCTTCGGGCCACAGCCCGCGCTCGAGGTCGGCAGCTTCACCCAAGTTGTCGAAAGTCACAGTGACCGCTGCGCGCCGCGCATCGGAGCCCCAGGTGTATGGGGTCGCGTCGGGCGGGTTACTCATGTGTCTCTCCTCAAACGGGTCGGCGAAGGTAGCGTCCGGGTGAGCCCTGTGCTGCTCTTGTGAGGGATCACGCTCCCGAGCCTGCCCCGCGGAAGGCCGGTACTCGCCTCTCTTCCTCCGGCTCTCCTTCTCCCCAGTGGGTGACGTCTCCCACCACGCCGAGGAAGGCCCTCAGGACCGCGGAAGGGTCGCCGCTGCGCCAGACCGCCCCCAGTTCGATCTCCGGTGACAATCCCTCGACATACTTGTAGACGACCCCTGCTCTCTGGAGGTTCTGCAGGGAGGCGGGTACTAGCGTTACCCCTATGCCGCCCGCGACGAGGCTGACGGTGGTCTGCATCAGCCACGCCTCCTGTACCACCCTGGGCTCGAAGCCAGCCTGGCGGCAGTGCTCGACGATCTTGTCGCGCAGACCCGCCCCCTGGTATCTCGGGGTGAGGACGAAGGGCTCGCCTGCGAGCGCCTTCAACGACACCTGTGGCTCGTTCGATAGAGGGTGCGTGTCCGGCAGGGCTGCGACGAAGGTCTCCCGCGAGACGGGCCTGGAATCCAGCGTGTCATCTTCGAACGGAAGGTACAGGAAGCCCACGTCGGCTCGCCCGTCGCCCAGAGCCCTGAGCAACCGATCGGGGTCCACCTCCCTCAGCAGCAGCTCGACACTCGGAAACCGCTCACCGAAAGCCCGCAGAATGGGGGGAAGGACCCGGTTGGCAGCCGACGGCACGAACCCCACGGTCAACCGCCCGACCTCACCCTGACCGACGCGATGGACCACGCTCGCCGTCTGCTCCGCGTGGACCAGGAGGCCCCGCGCCTCCGCCAGGAGCAAGCGCCCGGCGTCGGTCAGCCGTACGCTGCGCTTCGTACGGTGGAACAGCTGTGCCCCGAGCTCCTCCTCGAGGCGTTTGATCTGGTAGCTCAGAGGGGGCTGGGCCATGTGCAGCCGCTCGGCCGCCCGGCTGAAGCTCAACTCCTCCGCAACGGCCACGAAATATCGCAAGCGCTGGAAGTTCATCGGCTTCTTATATCCAATGTATATCAGTCGGTCAACAAGAAGTATTGGACGTCTTTGTCGCGAGCGCTCAGAATACCTGGGAGCAAGGGGCAAAAGGAGGTCTCGCAGGATGGCAGACGTAGGGTCGACGACGAGAACGGCGCGATGGTAGAGGCGCCGCGCATGGACGGCCTGTCGAGCGGGCGGATAGAGAGCAAGGTCATCTCCGTGGAGGAGGCCGCCGCGCTCGTGGGGCCGGGAAGCACCGTGATGGTGGGGGGGTTCGGGCTCGTCGGGTCGCCGCTGACCCTTATCGAGGCGCTTCTCTCTTCGGAGAACGCCAGGGGTCTGACGACGATCAGCAACAACGTCGGCGAGCCAGGCAAGGGGCTGGGCCGGCTCCTGCTCGAAAGCAAGATAAGCAGGGCGATCGGGTCGTACTTCACCAGCAACCCCGACGTTATGGAGCGCCACCTTGACGGTGAGCTCGAAGTCCGGCTCGTGCCTCAGGGCACGCTGGCCGAGGCCATCCGCGCGGGCGGTGCTGGGCTGGGCGGGTTCTACACCAAGACGGGTGTGGGCACGGATCTCGCCGAGGGCAGGGAGGTACGTGAGATCGACGGCGAGCTCTACCTCTTCGAGAAACCGCTGCGGGCGGACATCGCTCTGATCCGGGCGCACCGGGCGGACACGTTGGGTAACCTGACCTACTACAAGACGGCGCGCAACTTCAACCCGGACATGGCTACAGCCGCCGAGGTGGTCGTCGCCGAGGTGGACGAGATCGTCGAGGCCGGCACCCTGGACCCGGAGCACGTGGTAACCCCGCACCCGTACGTGGACTATGTAGTACGGGCCGAGATCACGCTCGGGACGGATGCCGGTCCGCTCCTCGACCAGGCAGGAGGTGGATAGACTTGAACTCGGTCATGCACGACATCGCCCGCCGGGTAGCCCAGCACCTGGAGCCGGGGGATGTGATCAACCTCGGCATCGGCCTCCCGACGCTCGTGGCCGATCACGTGCCAGAAGGCGTCAAGGTCTTCCTGCACACAGAGAACGGGATGGTCGGCGCCGGCCCCACCCCCGAACCCGAGAAGGTTGACCCGCAACTGATCAACGCCGGTAAGCTGCCGGTCACGGAGGACGTCGGCGCCGCCTACTTCTCGAGCTCCGAGTCTTTCGCCATGATCCGGGGCGGCCACGTCTCCGTCGCCGTGCTCGGGGTGCTTCAGGTTGACCGGCTGGGGCGCATAGCCAACTGGGCCATCCCAGGCAAGCCGATCCTGGGCGTGGGCGGGGCGATGGACCTGCTCGTGGGGGCGAAGACCGTCATCGTCGCGACCACCCACCTGACGAAGAAGGGCGAACCAAAGATCGTTGAGGAGTGCTCGTTCCCGCTCACCGGCGCCCGCCCGGCGGACCTGATCGTCACCGAGCACGCCACCTTCTCCGTCGACGAGGAGGGCCTCGTACTGGAGGAGATCGCGCCAGACTCGACGCTGGAGTGGGTGCGCTCCCACACGCCGGTCCCCTTCCGCAACTCCGCGGCGCTCGAGGCTGTCTAGCATGAGCACGAGGGAAGGGCGTGCGAGCAGAAGGCGTATGGTCGAAGAGGTGGCTTCTGGAGCAGGATCTACGAACGCGGAGCTCGGAAGAAGACTGTGGAGGAGTTGAGCGAGGAGATGGCTTCGGCGGAGGCTCCCGCTATTACCTACCGGCGTCACCTCGAGAGGGGGAAGCTCGGCTACCAGCGCTGTGCCGAGTGCTCGGCTGCGGTCTTCTACCCGCGCGTGCTCTGCCCGCTCTGCGGGAGCGGGGCGCTCGAATGGCGCGAGAGCGCGGGCCGGGGAACGGTCTACGCGACGACCGCTTTGCACAGCCGGAATCGAGATCCCCGCAACGTCGTCCTCGTCGACCTCGACGAAGGTTTCCGCATGATGAGCCGGGTCGAGGGCCTCCCAGCCGGGGAGGTCGAGATCGGGGCGCGGGTGCGCTTCGAGGTGCGCCGGGGAGAGGAAGACGAGCCCGTAGCAGTCTTCGTGCGGGAGGAGGGTTGAGCGCTCGAGGCAAGGCCGCGATAGTCGGGGCGGCCGAGTCGGATCTGGGGGCGGTAGGATCGGGGTTCACGCCGCTGGACCTCATCGGGCAGGCCACAGAGCGCGTCCTCACCGACGCCGGTCTGGAGAAGAAGGACATCGACGGGCTCTTCAGTGCTTCGGTGTACTACCAGATGCCAACGCTCGTCGTGGGCGAGTACCTCGGCATCCGCCCTCGCTACTCCGACGCGACGATGATGGGTGGCAGTTCGTTCGTCTCGCACCTGCTGCACGCGGCGGCCGCGATCGAGGCGGGGCTCTGCGAGGTCGCTCTGGTCGCCTACGCCTCCACCCAGCTCTCCGAAGGCGGTTTCCGTGGCGTGAGCGACCCGCCCAACCCCTTCGAGACCCCCTACAGGGCCCGCTACCCGGTGAGCATGTACGCCCTTGCCGCCTCCCGGCACATGTACGAGTACGGAACCACCCGTGAGCAGCTCGCCGAGGTCGCCGTGGCCGCCCGACAGTGGGCCAAACTGAACCCGAAAGCCTTTATGCGCGACGATCTGACCGTCGAAGACGTGCTGGCCTCGCGCATGATCTCTTCGCCTTTGAGCCTTCTGGACTGCTGCCTGGTCACGGATGGTGGCGGCGCACTGCTGGTGACCTCTTCCGAGCGCGCGAAGGACCTGCGCAAGCCCCCCGTATACCTGCTTGGGGCGGGGGAGGCCCACTGGCACCGCAACATCTCCCAGATGCCGGACCTCACCGTGACCGCGGCCGCCGACTCGGGTCGCCGAGCCTACGAGATGGCGGGCGTTGGACCCGAGAGCGTGGACGTGACGATGCTCTACGACGCTTTCACGATCAACCCGATCCTGTTCCTCGAAGACCTCGGGTTCTGCGAGAAGGGGGAGGGTGGCACGTTCGTGGAGGGCGGACGCACAGCTCCCGGAGGAGAGCTTCCGGTCAACACCAACGGCGGCGGACTCTCCTACAACCACCCCGGCATGTACGGGCTGCTCCTGCTGATCGAGGCCGTCAGGCAGCTTCGTGGGGAGTGCGGCGAACGCCAGGTAGAGGGCGCCGAGGTTGCCCTCGCTCACGGCAACGGAGGTGTCCTATCCAGCCAGGTGACGGCCGTCTTGGGCACGCAGAGCGTTCTATAAAGGAGAGACCGATGGCCGAGACCACACGCGGCGTGAGGGTAGACTGGGAAGCCCTAAAGGAGTTCTGCGAGGAGGTTCTCCGTGCCGCCGGCATCCCCGAAAAAGACGCCGGGATCGTCGCGGCCTCGCTGGTGGACGCCGACCTCGCGGGCATGAAGTCGCACGGCGTGACCAGGCTGAACGACTACCTGCTGCGGATGGAGCAGGGCCTGATGGCCACCACAACGAAGATAGACATCGTGCGCGAGAGCCCTTCCACGGCGCTCCTCGACGCCAACGATGGCTGGGGGCAGGTGGCCTCGGAGAAGGCGGTCGAGCTGGTGGTCGAGAAAGCCAGAGAGGTCGGAAGCGCCTGGGTAGGCGTCCGCAACTCGAACCACAACGGGACGGCGGCCTACTGGACCATAAAGATTGCCCGCGAGGGCATGGTGGGCATCTGCTCGATGAACACCTCCCCCGTGATGGCCGCCCACGGCTCCAAGCTCCCCACGCTCGGGACCAATCCGCTGTCCATCGCCGTGCCGTCGAGCTCCGGACGCCCGGTCGTTCTGGACATGGCGACGAGCAACCAGGCGCGCGGCAAGATCATCCTTGCTGCCAAGAACAACGATCCCATACCGGAGGGCTGGGCGATCACGAGCGAAGGTCTGCCCACAACTGATGCGAGAGAGGCGCTCAAGGGGAGCGTGCTGCCTCTGGGCGGACCGAAGGGATCGGGTCTAGCCATCATGCTCGACATCCTCACAGGCGTCTTGACCGGAGCTGAGTTCGGGGCGCAGATGCCCCGCATGTACGATGACCCGCAACCCCAGCGCGTTGGGCACATGTTCTCCGCGATCTCCATCGATGCTTTCATGCCCATGACCGAGTTCCTCTCGCGCATGGACCAGAAGGAGCGGGAGACGAGAGAGGGTCCGCCCGCGCCTGGTTTCGAGCGGGTCTCGATGCCGGGGGACGGCACGCACGAGAGGATGGCAATGTACCGCGAGAGTGGCATCCCGATCACGGACGAGGTCTACGCCGACCTCCTCGCCGCCGCCGGTCGTTACGGTGTCTCCCCGGATACGTTGGATTCGGGAAGAATCCCCCGCGAAGGGACGCAACGATGGGGACACAGGTAGGCAACCAAATGGAGTGACTCGCCGGACCTAAGAGGCCGCGTGCGCTACGCGAGCATACTTATACAAAGATCGTGTAACTAGTCCAAAAAACGGTATTGGACGTATCAAGCGGAGATAGCCATAATGGCGTGTAGGGAAATGCGGCAAAGGAGAAACGAGCGTGGATTCGACGCGTGTGAGCAGTGAGAGGCTGCAGAAAGTGTTGCCGGATGCGCTCGCAGCCATACAAGGGGTAATCGAGAAGCACCGGGTGACGGAAGATGAATGGTCCGCGGTGCTCGCTTTCCTCACCGAGGTCGCAAGACGGGACGAGTTTGTCCTGCTCTCCGACGTCACCAAGACCTCGGTGCTGGTAGACGCCATCTCCCACGAAGGCGAGACCGGCGTCACGCCCAGCGACGTGGAAGGACCGCTCTACCGCGAGCAACCGCCCTGGCGGGAGAAGCCGGTGAAGATCTACGAGGAGTACGAAGGCTCGGAGAACGGGGATGTGCTCTTCGTACGCGGCAGGGTCACCTCAGCGGACGGCACCCCCATAAGGGGCGCGGTCCTCGACATCTGGCAGACGGGCCCCGATGGCGGCTACGACCTCTGGGACGAGAGGCAGCCGGACTACAATTTCCGCGGGAGGTTCGGCGTCGAGGAGGACGGTGGCTACGAGTTTCAGACGATGGTGCCCAAGCCGTACACGGTCCCGACGGAAGGGCCTGTGGGCAGGCTGCTCGAGGCCATCGGCCAGCACCCGTGGCGTCCGGCGCACATACATTTCAAGGTAGAGGCGGAAGGACACGAGACCCTCATCACGCAGGTCTTCTTCCCTGACGACCCATACCTGGAGAACGACACCATAGGTGCGGTCAAATCGGCTCTCGTCAGGCCGCTGACCAGGCACGAGAGCGAGGAGGAACTGACGCGGCGCGGCCTCGACGCCCCGTTCTACACCTGCGAGTTCGACATAACGCTGAAGCCGGCATTGTCCGGTGGGCAGGCCTGAGACGAGAGGCGCAACAGTACCGCACCAGTCGTCACACGAAAGTGAGGTTAGAACAAAGATGCCTGCACGAACACTGCTCCGCGGCGGCCACATCATCTCGATGGACCCGGACATCGGGGACATCCCGGGCGGGGACGTGCTCATCGAGGGTGAGGAGGTCGCGGCGGTCGCTCCGTCCGTCGACGCCTCCGACTGCGAGGTCGTCGACGCCTCGGGCATGATCGTCATCCCTGGCTTTATCGACTCGCACCGGCACACCTGGGAGACCGTGGTGCGCGGCATCGCGCCGGACGTTACGCTCGACGGATACTTCGCGTTGATCCTCGACACCCTGGCGCCGGCCTACCGTCCACAGGACGTGTACGCCGGCAACCTCCTCGGCACGCTCGAGGCGATAGATGCCGGCGTGACCACACTTCTCGACTGGTCGCACATCAACAACACGCCCGACCACGCCGACGAGGCGATCCGGGCCCTCTCCGAGCTCGGCATACGGGCCGTGTACTGCTACGGCAACCCCAACACTTCGCTCGTCGACTGGTGGTTCAACAGCGTCCTGGAGTCACCTGAGGACATCCGCCGCGTGAGGGACAGATACTTCTCGTCCGACGACGGGCTCATGACCCTCGCCATGGGCACCAGGGGGCCAGGGTTCTGCGTGCCCGAGGTGGTCAAGCACGACTGGGACCTTGCACGGGACATAGGCGTGCCCATCAGCGTGCACGTCGGGATGGGCAACGTCGCCGGCCGCTTCAGGATGGTCGAGCAGCTAGATGACCTCGGCTTGCTCGGTCCGGACATCACCTACATCCACTGCAACCACCTGACCGAGCGGGAGTTCCAGCTCATCGCGGACACCGGCGGCACAACCTCGATCGCTCCTATGGTCGAGATGACGATGGGGCACGGCATGCCTCCGACCGGAGAGCTGTTGGAACACGGCCTGCGTCCCAGCCTCAGCTGCGACGTCGTGACCAGCGTGCCCGGCGACCCGTTCACACAGATGAGGTTCCTGTTCGCTGCCGAGCGGGTGCGGGTCCACGAGCGCGTCTTCGACCAGGAACTGGAAGAGGTGCCGCCGCTGTTATCGTCGCGGGACGTTCTCGAGTTCGCCACCGTCGAGGGAGCTCGCGTGTGCGGGCTCGCCGACAGAACCGGCTCGCTCACACCCGGCAAGAAGGCGGACATCGTCATGCTCGACATCGAGCGCGTTAACGCGGCCCCCGTCATCGACCCGGTGGGGACGGTCGTCTG
>JARDZQ010000406.1 GCA_029240775.1 Rubrobacteraceae bacterium
GTAGCCCACCTCGAGGTGTGCCTGAGCGATCTGCACCCCCCCTGCCCGCAGCTGCTCCACCTGCTCGTCGAGCAGGTGCCGGGCCTCATCGTGGATCGTGTCGTACTGCGAGAGGTAGCTGTGCCTCTCGGGGTGGTAGACTGGCATCAGCTCCCCGACGTGGACGATGTGGAGCTCCGAGCCGGAGGCGGAGGCCAGCCTCGCGGCGGCCCTGACCGCGGCGGTCGCCTCCCCCGAGCCATCGAGCGCTACGAGTATCTTCGCCGGGAACGAGATCGGCTCCCCGCGCACCACGAGCACGGAGGTGTGGGCGTGGTGGAGCACGCTGATCGAGACGCTGCCCATGAGCGCCCGCCGCAGCGGCCCGAGGCCGCGACTCCCCACGACGATGAGGGCGGCGTCGAGCTCCTCGGCCAGGCCCACTATCTGCGCGTCGGGCCGCCCGATGCGCGCGTGGGCCTGCGCGACCTTGCCCCCGTCGGCCGCGATGCTCTGCACCTGCTCTTCGAGCCTGGCGCGCACTACCTCGTCGGCGCGCCTGCGCATCCTGTCTTCGAGCTCGCGGTCGAGCGTCACGGCGCCCATGGACTCGTAGAAGGCCGGGGGCAAGTGCCCGACGTAGACAACGTGCAGCTCCGCCCCGAGCTCGTCCGCGAGCGCGACCGCCGTGCGCGCCGCCCTGACGGCCTCCTCCGAGCCGTCGGTAGCCAGAAGTACCCTCGGTTCGGGCCTCTCCATCATCTTCCTCCCTTGCCGCCGATAGGTTTCTCGTTCCCTAACGTAACAGCGCTGGCCGGCCGCTTCCTGAGCAGAACGGACCAATTACCTGACCAGATTTGACCAGCAAACCCCGTTGTCAGTCAAAGATCACCAGCCAGATGGGTCACCCCGATCACGGCATCCTTCCCTCCCCGGGTTAGGTTTGATCCGTAGAAAACACTATCGCAAGGAGGAGCCTCGAACGCAAACGTCGAGAAGGGAAGCGGTTAAAATGATGTAGCGAGCGGTTGAGGAGCGAACCGGGAGGTAGGAATGGGCGAGCGGCGCACGTCCATGATCGAGAGGATCGTGCATCGGGTCGAGGAGCACATCGAGGACTGGCGCAGGCGGGACGCCGCGCGAGCCGCCGAGGCCGACGCCAACAGGGATCAGCTGTGGGCGGCAGCAACGGAGAGAGAGAGGATGCTCGCCGAGGTCATGGGCGAGGAGGAGGCCCACCGGGCCTCCATCGAAGAGGTCATGAAAGAGCACCGCGTGGCCTTCGTCGTGCACACCGAGGAGGTAGCCCAGACACTCCAGGCCTTCGCCGACGAAGGGGACCGCCTGATCCAGGTGATCCCTAGCACCCGGGGAAGCTACGCCAGGGAGATGGGCATCAAGGGCTCCTGGCTCGTCTTCGAGAAACCGGAGTGAGGCGCCCGGAGCGCCCACACGTCGCCTCTCGACCACGAAGGTAGCTACCGCCCGTACGGGAGATGGACCGGCGGGGAGCGTCCCGCCGGTCCGCCACAAGTCAGACCTCCTGCGCGGCCTCTCCGCCGGACGCCCTCCGGGCCTCGCGACTGTGGGTGCGGCTGTACGTGAAGTACCAGACGAGCCCGATGGCCATCCAGACGAAGAACCTGAGCCATGTGCCGATGGTCAGAAAGCCCATCACGAAGAGGCACGCAAGGGCGGCGAGGATGGGCACAACGGGGTAACCCGGCACCTTGAAGGCCCGCGGCAGGTCGGGATTCGTGCGCCGGAGGATTATCACCCCGATGGAGACCAGCACGAAGGCGGCCAGAGTACCGATGTTCACCAATTCCCCGAGCGTCACCAGGGGAAGCCAGAAGGCCAGGATCCCCGAGGCGACGCCGGTTATGATCGTGATCCGGTACGGCGTGCGGAAGCGGGTGTGGACCCGCGAGAACCACAGCGGCAGCAGGTTGTCCCGGCTCATGGCGAAGGCGACCCGGCTCTGGCCGAGTATCAGGATCATCACCACCACGGTGAGCCCGATGAGAATCGCCGCCGAGACGACGAACTGCGCTGCCGGGAAGGGCGTCGCTGCGAGGGCCGTGGCCGCAGGGGCCGCGGTGCCCAGCTCGGTGTAGGGTACGAGCCCGGTAAAGACTATGGACGCCAGGACGTAGAGGACCGTGCATATCGCCAGGGAGGCCAGGATGCCTATGGGCATGTCCCTCTGGGGGTTGCGGGTCTCCTCGGACATGGTCGCCACGATATCGAAGCCTATGAAGGCGAAGAAGACCAGCGCCGCCCCGGTAAAGACGCCCGTGAGGCCGTATATCGTGTCTATCCCGAGAATGGTGGGCAGGAGGTACCCGTCCAACGCGCTACCGTAGGCCTCTCCCCCGGGTTTCGGCGGTGGGATGAACGGCGTGAGGTTATCCAGCTTGATAAACCAGATCCCGAAGCCGATGATGAACAGCGTCACCAGGATCTTGATAGCGGTGATCACCTGGTTGAACATGGAGCTCAGTTTGATCCCGATGACCAGGATGGTCGTCACGAGCGCTACCACGATAAGCGCCATCCAGTCGTGGGAGAATGCTGACCCCCCGGCGGCATAGAGCCCGGGCGGCAGTTTTATTCCGATGATCTCGAACACGCTGACGAGGTACCCCGACCAGCCCTTGGCGACCGTAGCGGCACCCAGGGTGAACTCCAGGATAAGGTCCCACCCGATCATCCAGGCTACGAACTCCCCGAACGTAGCGTACGAGAAGGTGTAGGCGCTGCCGGCCACCGGGACCGACGAGGCGAACTCCGCGTAGCACAGCGCCGCCAGTGCGCACGCTATGCCGCCGACCACGTACGAGAGAGCCACCGCGGGGCCAGCGTAGCCAGCGGCCGCCTCCCCGGTGAGCACGAAGAGGCCCGTCCCGATGATCACGCCGATGCCGAAGACCGTGAGGTCCAGGGGACCGAGCGCCTTGCGCAGTTGGAATTCCGGCTCTTCGGTGTCCCGGATGGATTGCTCGACGGATTTGGTCCTCATTATCCCCATGTGGTCCTCCCTCTCAG
>JARDZQ010000020.1 GCA_029240775.1 Rubrobacteraceae bacterium
GCGCTTTGTAGCTCAGGTACTCCTCGCCGAACTTGCGCTCCAGGTAGCGCTCCTCGCGCTCTATAACCCCGCGGCGCATCACGTGGAGGACTACGGGGAGCAGAAGGACCGGAGCAAGCGCGTTGGCGAGCGCGGTGATGCCGACGTAGATCAGGGTCATGCTCAGGTAGAGCGGGTTGCGCGTGAACCGGTAGGGGCCATCTGTCACTACCGCGGTTGCGGGTTCCCGAGGATCCACATTGGTTCCCGCCCGTTTCATCTCGCGGAACGCCAGGGACCCGATGGTGAGCCCGGAGAGTATCAAAGGCCAGCCGAGCACCCGAGAGAGGCCGCGCGGCAAGGAGGGGGACGGGAACAGCCTGTTTACCAGAAGCCCTGTGGCAAGGGCGCCAGCGTAGAGCAGGGGCGGGGGTGCGGCCACGCCGGGGTTGTCCGGCGTCTCGCCGCTCATACCTCCACCAGTACGGCGTCGCCCTGGCCGCCGCCGGAGCAGATCGCCGCGAGCCCCCTGCCGCCGCCCCTGCGCCTGAGGCCGTAGAGGAGCGTCATCAGGATGCGGGCGCCGGAGGCCCCTATCGGGTGGCCGAGGGCGAGAGCCCCGCCGCTCGTGTTCACGACCTCCGGGTCCACCCCGAGGATGCGCGTGGAGTGGATCGCAACCCCCGCGAAGGCCTCGTTTATCTCCACGAGATCCAGGTCCTCCGCGCTCCACCCGGCCTTCTCGAGGGCGAGCTTCCCGGCGTTGCCCGGCACGGTCAGCAGATTGGGCGGCTCCTCCGCGACCTTGGCGTGTGCGACGATGGTCCCGAGAGGCTCGAGGTTCCGCCTCTCGGCGAAACTCTCGCTCACGAGCACGAGCGCCCCGGCCCCGTCGGTGACGCCGGGGGCGTTGCCGGCTGTCACGGTGCCGCCCTCGTCGATAGGCTTCAGGGCCGCGAGCTTCTCCAGGGCAGTGTCGCGCCGGATCGGCTCGTCGGTGTCCACGAACGTCGTCTGGCCTTTTTTCCCGGGCACCTTGACGCCCACGATCTCCTCGGCGAGGTGGCCGTCGTCCGTCGCGGCGGCGGCGCGCTGGTGGCTACGGAGCGCCCATTCGTCCTGTTCCTCGCGGGAGATATCTAACTTCCTCGCCCCGTCTGTGCCGAAGCGGATCATGTTCACGTGCTCGAAGGCGTCGAGCAGCCCGTCGTGCATCATGGCGTCGAGGGTGGGGGTATCCCCCATGTGTATCCCCCACCTGGCTTTCTGCAAGAGGTACGGGGCGTTGGACATGCTCTCCATGCCGCCTGCAACGACGACCTCGTAGTCGCCGGCCCGGATCAGGGTCTCGGCGAGCGTCGCGCTCCTGAGGCCCGAGGCGCACACCTGGTTGAGCGTCTCGGTCGTGAGCTCGAAGGGCAACCCCGCGTGGAAGTTGGCCTGGCGAGAGGGGATCTGCCCTACCCCCGCCTGCACGACGATACCGAAGATGGAATGTTGTAGTTCCCCGTCTTCTATGCCGGACCTGCCTATCGCCTCCCGGATCGCCGCTCCTCCGAGCTCCGGTGCGCTCAAGGGCGAGAGCGCCCCGCCAAACTTCCCGAAGGGCGTACGCGCCGCCCCCAGAACCACCGCCCGTTCCACTGCGAACCTCCGATGCTAGATACTCAGGGATCAGAGTTTATAAGAAGAGGGGGAGCGGGGTCAGGGCTCTAGTAAAATACAGTGCCAGGGAGAGAGGTAAGGAGGAACCGTGTCGAACATCGGCGATTACGCGAGCACCTACGCTAATTTCGAGTGGGAGGTGCCGGAGAGGTTCAACTTCGGTCGCGACGTGGTAGATGAGTGGCCGGAGGAGCGTCCGGCCATGATCTGGCTCGGAGAGAGCGGCGAGGAGCGCCGGCTGACCTTCGGCGACTTCTCCCGGCTCTCCAACCGCTTCGCCAACGCGATGCGAGACGTGGGCGTGGGCCGCGGCGACAGGGTGATGGTCCTGCTCGGCAAGGTCCCCGAGTGGCACGCCATCCTGACCGGCCTCCTCAAGCTCGGTGCCATCGCCATCCCCTGCGCCCCGCAACTCCGCTCCGGCGACCTGAAGTTCAGGGCCGAGCACTCGGGCTCCGTGGCGATGGTCTCCGGCCCCGAGGGCATAGGTGAGGTCGAGAAGATGCGCACCGACGCCCCGAACCTCAAGCACTTCGTCTCCGTGGGCGAGGAGAACGATGGCTGGGAGCCGTTCGAGGGGCTGGTGGAGGGCGCTTCGGACGACTTCACCGCAGAGGACACATTGTCCGATGAAGGCGCGTTCATCCTCTACACGTCCGGGACTACCAAGAACCCCAAAGGCGTTCTTCACACCTACGGCTACACCTATGCCAAGCGGATGCAGGCGCAATACTGGCTGGATCTACAGGAAGGAGACCGGCTCTGGTGCACATCCGGGACGGGCTGGGCCAAGAGCATCTGGAACGTTTACCTGGGACCGTGGAGCTGGGGCACGGAGCTCTTCTTTCACGAAGGCGGCTTCGACCCGGCCGAGCGCCTGGACCTCATACAGGGGTACGAGATAACCGTCCTGTGCCAGGCCCCGACCGAATACCGCCTCCTCGCCAAGACGCCGGAGCTCGAGAGCGCAGACCTCTCGAAGCTCAGGCACGCCGTCTCCGCCGGGGAACCGCTGAACCCACCCGTTATCGAGCGGTGGAAGGAACTGCACGGGATCACGATCTACGACGGCTATGGCCAGACGGAGAACACCCTCCTCGTCGGCAACTTCCCCGGCCTCGAGGTACGCCCCGGCTCGATGGGCAAGCCCTCCCCCGGCTGCGACGTGAAGGTGATCGACCTCGACTGCAACGAGTGCCAGCCCGACGAGCCGGGGGACATCGCCCTCGCGGGCCGCATCCCCCCTCTCTTCAAGGAGTACTGGGAGCAGCCGGACGAGACGGAGGCAGTCTTCCGGGACGGCTACTACCTCACCGGCGACCGGGCGTACAGGGACGAGGACGGGCACCTGTGGTTCGTGGGCCGGGCGGACGATGTCATCCTCTCCGCCGGCTACCGCATCGGGCCCTTCGAGGTCGAGAGCGTCCTAATAGAGCATCCCGCGGTCGTCGAGAGCGCGGTGGTGCCGGCCCCGGACGAGGACCGCGGGAGCGTCGTCAAGGCATACGTCGTCGTGGGCAAGGACTACGAGCCCTCCGACGAGCTCGCGCGCGAGATACAGGACTTCTGCAAGGGACAGACCGCCCCGTACAAGTACCCCCGTCAGATCGAGTTCGTCCCCGAGCTACCCAAGACCACGAGCGGCAAGATCCGGCGCGTCGAGCTGAGGCAGCGGGAGAAGGTGTGAAAGAGCTGTGAGCCTGGAACGCTGCTGGCGACACCAAATGCGTGTCGCCTATCCTGGAATCCAGGAGCTGTTCGATAAGCCGTTCGGCGAACGAGGTACGCGTAGCTCGCGCCGGACGAAAGCTGAAGGCTGAGAGCTGGTAGCTGACCGCTACAAAGGCGAAGCGTTTTGCTACCTGACCACGACCGGACGCGTGACGGGCAGGCCGCACGAGATCGAGATCTGGTTCGCCCTGGAGGGCGAGACCCTCTACATGCTCTCGGACAGTCACGGCTCGGACTGGGTGAAGAACCTGCGCCGCACACCGGAGGTTACGCTCCGCATCTCCGGAGAGACCTTGGACGGCCGCGCCCGCGTCGTGGATGACGAAAGGGAGGACGAGCTGGCGCGGCGGCTCCTCGTGGAGAAGTACGAGCCCGGTTATGGCAGCCTCTCGGACTGGAGACGGACGGCCCTGCCCGTAGCGGTAGATCTCAGTGCCAGGTCATAGTTCTTCTGATGCCTGAAACCTGATATCGAATCCGGCTAATCACTACGCCGTTTTACGATAGTGCCTCAGGGTCCGTAGAGATGCCCACGGATACGGAAGGCTTCATGAAGACTCGGTATGATACCGCCTATCCGAGCAACGCCGCGAGCTGGGTGAGGCTACTCGCCATCCGCGGGCCGTACCAGGTGAGGAGCTTGCCGTCCACGAGGTGTATGCGGTCGGAGTGGGCGGCGGGGATGTCGAGGGCGTAGAAGTCTTCGAGATCCTCAGCGCAGAAAGGGTAGGGCTCGTCAGGGAGGAGGACGATCTCGGGCTGCGCTGCCTCGACCTCTTCGAGCGTGAAGACGGGGTAGCGCGTCGTCCCGGCGCACACGTTCTCGGCGCCGCAGACCTCGAGCACATCGTGGGCGTAGGTGTCCGAGCCGACGCTCATGTACGGGTTCTTCCAGATCGGGACGAAGACCCGCTGCCCGCCAGCCCTTCCCTCCCGCAACCTGCCGTATACCCGCTCGATGGGACGCAGGACAGTCTCGGCCTGCGGCGCCTCGACGACCCTGGCAAGCTCGCGCAGGAGCCAGATGGCTCCTTCCACGCTCTCCGGCGCGCCGACGAAGACAGGCACGCCTGCGCTCTGGATCTTCTCGACGTTCTCCCTGCTGTTCTCCTCTTTGACCGCGATGACTAGGTCGGGGTTCAGTTCCAGGAGACGGGCCACATCCACCTTCTTGGTTCCTCCAACCGCCGGGACCTTGCCTACCGCGCGGGGCGGCCAAAGGCAGTAGCGGGTGCGGCCAACGACCCGCTCCCCCACCCCGAAGGCGAAGAGGGCCTCGGTCAGGCTCGGCACCAGGCTGACGATGCGCTCCGGGGCCACGGCGTTAGGACCTCAGACCTCCCGGAAGATCTTCTCGGAGGCTGAGATGGGGTCCAGCTCCCGCCCATAGACCTTCTCCATGAGCTCGTCGTCCTCCTTCTCGAGGCGATGGTGCATCTCCCTCTCGAGGCGCTCCTTGGCCCAGGAGATGACGAACTCCTTGAGCGAGGCGCGCCGCCTCTCCTCGAGCCTGCCGCTCTCTTCCAGGTAGGAACGGTGCTTCTGTATAGTCTCTTTGAGCTCCTCGACTCCCTCGCCGGTATCACCGCGGGTCATGATTATAGGGGGGAACCAGGGCTGGGGATCCAGCTCCTGCCCGATATCCAGGATGGAGCGCACCTCGTTGGCCGCACCCTTGGCCTGCGGGTGGTCCGCCTTGTTTATGCAGAAGATGTCGGCGATCTCCATCACCCCGGCCTTGAGGGCCTGAACCGCATCCCCCGCCCCCGGCTGCAACGCCAGCACCACCGTGTCCGCAGCCGAGGCGACCTCGACCTCGCCCTGCCCTACCCCGACCGTCTCGTACAGGACCACGTCCATCCCAGCGGCCTCCATAGCGAGAGCCGCGAGCCGTGACGCGCCTGCCAGCCCCCCCAGATGCCCCCGGCTCCCCATCGAGCGGATGAAGACGCCGGGGTCGAGGAAGTGATCGGAGAGCCGGATGCGGTCCCCGAGTATGGCGCCTCTGGAGAACGGGCTCGAAGGATCGACCGAGACTACCCCCACCCTCCTGTCTTCCTTGCGGTAGAGCTCTATCAGCTTCGCGATGATGCTGCTCTTCCCAACCCCAGGCGGGCCGGTGAAGCCAACGCTCAGGGCCGTACCGGTCTTCGAGTAGATCTCCGAGACGATCCCGTGCGTCTCGGGGTCGCCGCGCTCTATCTTGGAGATCACACGCGCAAGAGCCCGCCTGTCGCCAGATAGCAACCGCTCGACGAGACCGTCGCCGCCGGTCACCCTGGTATCCGTCTGTACATCGGTATCTTCATCCGAGAGGCCAGAGTACGACACGCCTCGCCCTCCGACAAGGCAAAGCATGCTCCGGCGAGCACAGCGATCGCATGGGAACAAACGTATGTTGGTCTTCTCGAGTATGCCGAAGACGATCCAGATCCGGAACGTCCCCGGCGAGCTGCACCATACGTCTAAGGCACGGGCAGCAAAGGCGGGTATGACGCTCTCGGACTAGAGGTAGTCCGAGATAGAGCGGATAGCCAAGAAGCCGACTCTTGTGGAGATGATGAAACGTTTACGTCAGCGAGAGCCGGTCGATCTGGACGAGCCGCCAAACGTAACTATCCGCAGGATACGGGACGCCGACGGTCCACGCGACGTCGGTCAGGCTGCTAGGCCCACTCCGTCTCGAGCTCCGGCGGCCGGGTGAGCGTCTGGAAGACGACGCAGTACTGCTCCGTCTTGCGCCGCAGAGTGTCCAGTTGCTCCTTCGTGGCTTCGGGCGCCACGATCTCGAACCTGGTCCGGATGCGCTCGAAGCCGACTGGTATCTCCCTGGAGATTCCTAGAGTCCCCGCGAGATCCAGCTCGCCTTCGACCTCGACCTCGATGCGCTCGGTCTCTATGCCCATCGCCTCGGCGACCATCTGGCAGGTTACCTGGGCGCAGGCCGCCAGGGCGCCGAGGAGGAGATCCCCGGAGCATGCCGCCGTACCGGCCCCTCCGACCCCGGCGTGGGCCTGGGCCTCGTAGACGGCGCGGCCTATATCCACGGAGCAGGAGATCGGGATATCGGTCTGGCTACCTTTCGCCCGGAGCGTTATACGAGAAGATCCGGGTTCGCTGCGGTACTTTTCCTTCAACGGCCTCTGAACCGAACGGAGATCCATGACCCTCCCCTGTGTGTCCGACCTTTCCGCCGCGAATTGTAACCGCATTATCGAAGAGTAGGAGGACCCTCTTGAAGTGGGTCCTCCCAAGATTATCCGGCTCTATCCTTCCAGCAGGAGGGACTCGGGGTCTTCGATCATCTCCTTTATGCGCACGAGGAAACTCACGGCCTCGGCACCGTCTATGACGCGGTGGTCGTAGGAGAGGGCGAGGTACATCATGGGACGGATCTCGACCTGGCCGTCTACCGCGACGGGGCGATCCTGGATCTTGTGCATCCCCAGGATCGCCACCTGCGGCAGCGTCAATATTGGAGTCGAGACGAGCGAGCCGAAGATACCGCCGTTGGTGATGGTGAAGGTCCCGCCGCGCAGGTCCTCCAGGGTGAGCTTGCCCTCGCGCGCCTTGGTCGCGAGGTCCGCGATTCCCTGCTCTATCTCGGCGAAGTTCTTGCGGTCGGCGTCGCGCAAGACGGGGACAACGAGGCCCTCGTCGGTGCTTACCGCCACCCCTATGTCGTAGTAGTGCTTGAGCACGAGCTCGTTGTCTTGCAGCTCGGCGTTGACCTTGGGGAAAGCCTTGAGCGCCGCGACGGCGGCCTTGGTGAAGAAGCTCATGAAGCCGAGGCGCGCGCCGGTACGCTCCTGGAAGGTGTCCTTGCGCCGCCGACGCAGCTCCATGACCGCGCTCATGTCCGCCTCGTTGAAGGTGGTGAGCATCGCCGAGTTCTGCTGCGACTCGACGAGGCGCTGGGCGATGGTGAGCCTGCGCCGCGAGAGCCGCACCCGCTCCTCGCGCCCATCCTCGGCGGCGGGAGCCGGTGCCGCCTCACGCTTGCCGTTCTCCTCCGGGGCGGGTTGCTCGGCCTCGCGGGTGGGCGCTCCGCTCTGCTCGCGGATAAGACGCTCCACGTCCTCGCGTGTCACGCGCCCGCCGGAGCCGCTACCCGAGACCTCGCCGAGATCGATCTCGTACTCCTGGGCGAGCTTCCTGACCGAAGGCGAGGCCCTGACCCCGTTCTCCGCCTCCCTGTGGCCATCCGCCTCTTCTTCAGTGTCCGGCTCGGGCTGCTCTGCCCCGGCCTGCTCTGCTTCCGCCTGTTCCTCTTGCGGAGCCTCTTCCTCCCCGGCTGGGGCTTCGGTGCCATCGCCCTCGCCGATCGTGCCGATCACGTCGCCGACGCCCACGGTCTCGCCCTCGCCCTTGGCGATGGCCTCGAGGACGCCGTCCTGTTCGGCCTCGACCTCGAAGTTGATCTTGTCGGTCTCCAGCTCGACGAGCGGATCGCCGGACTTCACGGCCTCGCCCTCCTGCTTGAGCCAGCGCCCGACCGTCGCGTCGGCTACCGACTCCCCGAGCTCCGGGACGTGTATCTCAACCGCCACCTGGCAACACCTCTTTCTCTAGGATCTCCGAGCCTCAGTCGCTCGGGCCGGGGGCGCGGCCCTGCGTCGTTTGCGCGGCCGCCTCGGCCTCCTCCAGGTCCCCCTCCACGCTCTCAAAGGCCGCCCGCACGATGTCCGCGTGCTCCTCCTTGTGGAAGCGCGCCGAGCCCTGGGCCGGGCTGGGACGTGCCGGCTTGCCGACGTACCGGAGAGGGAACTCGCCTTCGGTCATCTCCACGAGGAGGGGCTCGACGAAGGTCCAGGCGCCCATGTTCCTGGGCTCCTCCTGTACCCAGAGGAGCTCGCGCAGGTTCGGGTAGCCCTCGACGACCTCGCGCACCCTGTCCTCCGGGAACGGGTAGAGAAGCTCTATGCGGGTCACCGCGGTGTCCACGGCCTCCTCCCTGAACTCGCTGCCGACGAGCTCGCTGTAGATCTTGCCGGAGCACAGGATGAGCCGCTCGACCGAGTCAGCCCTCCCCTGAGCCTCCTCGTCGTCGAGGACAGGGAGGAACCCGCCCTCGGTGAGGTCCGCGAGGTCGGAGGCGGCCATTGGGTGCCTGAGAAGGCTCTTCGGCGTCATTATTATGAGGGGACGCTTGTTGTCCTCGAGCGCGGCCTGGGCGCGCAGCAGGTGGAAGTACTGGGCGGCCGTGGTGAGGTTGGCTATCCTCACGTTCTCGCTCGCGGCGAGCTGCAGGAAGCGTTCGAGGCGCGCGCTCGAGTGCTCGGGGCCCTGGCCCTCGTAGCCGTGGGGCAACAGGAGGACGAGGCTCGAGGTCTGGCCCCACTTCGCCTGCCCCGAGACTATGAACTGGTCGATCATCGGCTGCCCGACGTTGGCGAAGTCCCCGTACTGCGCCTCCCACAACACGAGCGCCTCCTGGGCGTTCAGGGTGTAGCCGTACTCGAAGCCGAGGACCGCTATCTCCGAGAGCGGGCTGTTGTGGATGTCGAAGGAGGCTTCGGCTTGGGGAAGGTTCTGCAGGGGCACGTAGGGCTCCCCGGTCTCGAAGTCGTGCACCACAGCGTGGCGCTGGGAGAACGTCCCCCGCTCGGTGTCCTGGCCCGTCAGCCGGATCGGGACGCCGTCCTCCAACAGCGAGGCGAAGGCGAGCGCCTCGGCGTGGGCCCAGTCTATGCCGTCGTCGAGCCCTCCGCGGTTCTTCCTGAACTGGCGCTCCAGCTTCTCGTTCGGGTGCCAGCCCTCGGGACGCTCGAGCATGGCCTCGTTCAGCGCCTCCAGCCTCCCGGCCTGCACCGCCGTCTCGGGTATCTCGGCGAGCGGCGTGCGCGGCTGCTCGGTTTCGAGCTCCTCCTCGGCCAACTCCTCGTTATTCGGGTCTTTCTGGATCTTCTCCATCTGTTCCCAGACTTCACGGACCATCTCGTCGGCCTCGCCCTCGGAGATGACGCCCCGCCGCTCTAGCTCTTGGGCCCACAGCTCGCGCACCGTCGGGTGGTTGTGGATCTTCTCGTACATCACGGGCTGGGTGTAGGCCGGCTCGTCTCCCTCGTTGTGTCCGAAGCGCCTGTAGCCGATGAGGTCGACGACGAAGCCCTTGTGGAACTTCTGACGGAAGGCGTAGGCCATGCGCGTGGCGGCCAGGCAGGCCTCAGGGTCGTCGGCGTTGACGTGGACAACGGGTATCTCGAAGCCCTTGGCCAGGTCGCTGGCGTAGAGGGTCGAGCGGGCGTCCTGCTTCTCCGTAGTGAAGCCGATCTGATTGTTGGTGATGATGTGGATGGTGCCGCCGACGGTGTAGCCGGGCAGGCGGCTCAGGTTTAGGGTCTCGGCCGCCACGCCCTCGGCCGAGAAGGCCGCGTCGCCGTGCAGCACGACCGCCATGGCTGCCGTCTCGTCCTGCCTCGGCGGCCCAGCCTCCTCTCGCGCGTCTTGGGCGGCGCGGGTCATGCCCTCGACCACCGGGTTGACGTGCTCCAGGTGGCTCGGGTTGGGCGCGAGGTTTATGAGAACCTGCTCGTCGGCCTCCTCGTCACCGAGGTGCCAGCCCCGGATGCCGAGGTGGTACTTGACGTCGCCGACCCACCCACTGCCCAGCCCGCCGGCTGCCGAGGACTGCTCGCCCTTGTCCGGTTGCTGGAACTCGCCGAAGATCTTCGAGTACGACTTGTCCAGGACGTGCGCGAGCACGTTCAAGCGGCCCCGGTGCGCCATGCCCATCACCATCTCCGGGGTGCCGGCGTCGGCAGCGCGGTGGGCGACCAGGTTGAGCATCGGCACCACCATGTCGCAGCCCTCGACCGAGAAGCGCTTCTGGCCGAGGAACGTCCTGTGGAGGAACTTCTCGAAGGTGTCAACCCGGGTGAGCCTGCGCAGTAGGCGCTTGGCCGACTCGCCCTCGAGCCTCTTGTAGAAGCGCCCGCTCTCGACCGCCTCCCGCAGCCAGAAGCGCTCCTCGGGGTCGTGGACGTGGCCGAAGTCGTAGCCGGTCGTGCCGCAGTAGATGCGCCGCAGCTCCTCGACCGCCTCCCTGGCGTTCGCCGTGCGCTCGGCGACGGGCCCACCGATGATGAGGGTCGGCAAGGTCTCGAGGTCCTCGTCGGTGATCCTGTAGAACGTCGGGTCTAGCGTGGGGTCGCCGGGGGGCTCGCTCCCCAACGGGTCGAGCCGCGCCGCCCTGTGCCCGAAGTCTCTTATGTGCCTCACGTGCTTGGAGGCCCCAACGGCCTTCTCGACCTCCGCAACTTCGGCCACTGCTGAGGCCACACGCCCGTTGGGGCGCGGCGGGCTCCAGGTCTCGAAGAACTCGCGGGTCCGCTCGTCCACGGAGCCGGGATCTTCTCTGTACCTCTCGTAAAGCTCGAGCACGTAGCCGAGGTTCGGCCCGTAGAACTGGCTCTCTGTCTCTCTCTGCAACAGGATCACACCCTCACGTCACGGTACGCTTCTCTGGGAGATGTCCCGGGCGGCGCAAGAGGAGACGCGACCCTTTTCTCGCGCCTCCCCGAGACATCCTTCCTGGGAGCGATTCAAACACTCTGATCTTCTTTATGATACCCCACATACCCGCTCGGGTCTTACCCGTTCGACGCCCTTCTCAAGCCTGCTCGCCAAGCTGTATGAGCGCGGCTCTCAACTCCTCGGCCATCCCACTATGGCCGTGCTTCTCGGCCTGCCGGACGCCTATATCGTACGCCTTACGCGCCTCGTCCTTGCGCCCCAGCCGCCGCAGGACCTCGCCGAGCCGTCCCCAGGCGTTGCCCTCGTCCTCGTGGGTCGCGAGGTAGCGCTCTAGCACCGCGGCCTCGTCCTCGTGGCGCCCGGCTTTCTGGTATTCGTTGGCCAGAGCGAGCAACCCGGTCGGGTTGTCCGGGTTGTCCGCCAGCATCCGCTCGAAGTAGTCGATCCTGTCCTCCACCATGCCTCCCGTGAGCCTCGCGTGCTGCAGCTCAGTATACGG
>JARDZQ010000407.1 GCA_029240775.1 Rubrobacteraceae bacterium
TCGTCGGGGACGGGCTCGTTCTTGAGTAGAAGGACGCTCTCGCGGACTTCCAGGGCGTTGCCGACCGCGCTCCCCAGAGGGTTGTGCATGTCTGTGATCAGGGCCGATGCGTCGATGCCAAGGTCCTCGCTCAGGCGTACGAGTATCTCGGCCAGCGTGCGGGCTTCTTCGGTGGTCTTCATGAATGCCCCCGAGCCGCGCTTCACGTCGTAGAGTAGATGCCCCGCGCCGGTCGCAGCCTTCTTGGAGACTATGGAGGAGCCGATAAGCGGCAGGGAGTCTATTGTGCCCGTCGTATCGCGGAGAGCGTAGATCTCCTTGTCCGCCGGCGCGAGGTCCCCCGCCTCG
Source organism: Rubrobacteraceae bacterium (assembly GCA_029240775.1). Lineage (GTDB taxonomy): Bacteria > Actinomycetota > Rubrobacteria > Rubrobacterales > Rubrobacteraceae > JALYGY01. The sequence goes on from JARDZQ010000407.1 coordinate 349, forward strand.
ATTATGGCGAGCCCGACCTCCTCGACCTGGTTCCTGAATTGCTCCTCGGAGAGGTTGCACGAGAAGCCGGGGATAGACTCCAGCTTGTCGATCGTGCCGCCGGTCGCGCCGAGGCCGCGCCCCGAGAGCTTGGCCACGGGCGCCCCGCAGGCGGCCACAATGGGTAGCGCCGTGAGGCTCACCTTATCCCCGACGCCGCCTGTGGAGTGCTTGTCCACGCACTCGGGGAAGGAGTAAGTCCTGCCGGATTCGGCCATCGCCCGTGTCAGCGCGAGCGTCTCCCCATAACTCATTCCCTGGATGAAGATCGCCATGAGCAGCGAGGCCATCTGGTAGTCAGGCACCTTTCCCGTAGTGTAGCCTTCTACCACGTCCCGGATCAGCCTGTCGGAGAGTTCCCCGCCGAACTTCTTGGCCTCTATAGCATCGAGTATCGCGTTCCCTGAGCCCATACGGTCCCTGCCTTGGATCAGCGCTGCCGCCGTGCCATTCTAACGGGTGGACGAATCTCTGGCTCCCTGCACGAAGCTCCTGCCCGGTAGCCCGCCTTTTTCGACTCCGAGCCACGCGGCGACGGAGGCTCCGACATCGGAGAAGCTTTCGCGAATCCCGAGGTCATGCGGCTCACCGCTGCCGATGACGAGGAGAGGCACCCTCTCGCGGGTGTGGTCCGTTCCTCTGAAAGTAGGGTCGTTGCCATGGTCTGCGGTGATGATCATAACGTCTTCTGCGGTAATCGCATCGAGCAACTCGGGCAGCCGCTCGTCGAAGCGTTGGATGTTTTCTGCCATACCCTCGGGGTCGCGGCGGTGGCCGTAGCTGGCGTCGAAGTCCACGAGGTTTGCGAAGATCAAACCCGACTCGACATTGCCCAGCGCATCCAGTATGGCGTCTACTTTGGCCGTATCGTCGGGCGGGGCGGGCAAGTGCTCGGTTATGCCACGGCCGTCGAAGATGTCCTTGATCTTGCCGACGGCCACGGTCTCGTGGCCTGCATCCTTTATGCGGTCCAGATAGGTCTTCGAGGGCGGGGTAATGCCGTAGTCGTGGCGATTCTCGTTTTCGCGGACGTAGGCGCCGGGCCCGCCGTGGAAGGGACGGGCGATGATCCGTTCGACCATGATCTCGCCCTCGCCGATGAGCATTTTGTGGGCCTTTTTGGATGCTTCATACAGCTCATCGAGAGGGATCACGCCGGTGTTTGCCGCGATCTGGAAGACGGAGTCGGCTGAGGTATAGAGGATCCAGGCCCCGGTTCGCTCCTGCTCGGCACCCAGCTCCTCTATGATACTGGTCCCCGAGGCCGGTCTGTTCCCTATTACCCCGCGCCCCGTCTCGTTCTCGAAGCGACGCAACACCTCATCTGGGAAGCCTTCCGGATAGGTAGGGAGCGGGTCTTCGAGCACGAGGCCCATCATCTCCCAGTGTCCTGCGAGGGTGGCCTTGGCCGCTGATAGCTCGACCATCAGGCCGTGGGAAGCGGCAGGAGAGGCGGAGGGAGCTATGCCTTCTATCTCCTCTATGTTACCGAGCCCCAGGGCCTGGAGGTTCGGCGCCCGGAGGCCGCCTGCAGACCTTGCCGTGTTCGCCAGTGTGTTGGCGCCTTCGTCGCCAAAATCCGCCGCGTCCGGGGCTTTGCCAGCGCCAAGGCCGTCGAGCACGATCACAACCGCCCTGCGTCCCATGCGTCTCCTTTCCGCGTCTGGATCATCTTAGCGCCTTCATCCGTTCGTCGCCGCGCTCCGTAGGGTAAATAACATCTCCGGACTACGAGACGAGGAGTAGCATGGACTCTAACTACAGGGTGCGAGAGGCGAACGTCGAGGACGCCGCGGGGATCTGCAGTCTCGCCCGCGAGCTGGCCGAGACGGTCGGCGACGAACCGCCAACAGAAAAGGCAACCAGGGCGCGGCTCGAGGAGCTCCTGGACGAACCCAGGGCACGGATCCTGGTCGCCCAGAACGAGGCTGGGATCGTGGGAGGGGCGAGCTTCTGGATCAAACCCGATCTCGCCCACGGCGACATCGTCGTCGAGGTGCCGATGCTAGTCGTCGCAGAGGATCACAGGCGGGCCGGGGTGGGCAGGCTCCTGATGGAGGAGGTGCGCAACGTCGCTTCCGACAACGACGCATCCCAGATCGAACTTGTCGCCACCCGCGGGAACGTAACGGCCCGCGAGTTCTACCGCTCCCTGGGCTTCGTGGAGACCGACGTGGTCTCGCTTGAGTACGTAGGATCTCAGGACGATCCGCCCGAAGAATGACCTTCGTCTGGGCCTGGATCAGGCAACGCGCGAGAAGTAGAATGACGCCCCGAACACGACTCCAACAGCCGCGCAGAAGAGCACGGCCCTCAGTCTTCCGACCTCATGTACCTCCGCGAGCCCGAGCGGCATGATCACGAGCCCTGAGTAAGCGGCTCCCAGAGGCCCGAGCATAGGCACTGCGGCGAGGGGCAGGTAGAAACCGAGCGGGTACGCGAGGACCCTCCAGGTCACGACGTACCCGTGCCGGCCATCGAGGACGCCGAGATGGTAGAGGCCGGCGAGGAGGAAGGACAGCGGCAGTGGAAGTACGACCGCTACTAGCGCAGGATAGAGCCCCCAGAAGAGCAGCCACAAGATCGCGGCGGGGAGGCCGGAGAAGATGAGAAAGAGGGCAGGCGCCCTCATGTC
>JARDZQ010000408.1 GCA_029240775.1 Rubrobacteraceae bacterium
AGCGGGGCCTAGCAGAGGATGACGGAGGACTAGTGGTGAAAGCCACCCGTTCTCGAGTTACAAAGGTAACACCATGCAATCAGGGTGCGTAAAGGGAGGCTCGCCATGGCCAAGCTGATCTACTCTGCGATCGCGTCGCTCGACGGCTACGTGGCGGACGAGGACGGCAATTTCGACTGGGCCGTACCGGACGAGGAGGTGCATACCTTCATCAACGACCTCGAGCGGCCCATCGGCACTTACCTGTACGGGCGCCGGATGTACGAAACGATGGCCGGATGGGAGACCGATCACACGCTCGCCGAGCAGTCGCCCCTGATGCGGGACTTCGCGGGGATCTGGCGGGCCGCCGACAAGGTCGTGTACTCCAAGACGCTGGAGGCGGTATCCACCGCCAGGACGCGGATCGAGCGGGACTTCGACCCCGAAGCGGTCCGGCAGATGAAGGCCCTTGCGGGACGAGACCTCATCGTGGGCGGGCCCGAGCTCGCCGCCCAGGCGTTCAAGGCCGGGTTGGTCGACGAATGCCACCTATTCGTCGCACCGATGGTGGTGGGAGGCGGCAAGCGGTCCCTGCCCGGCAACGTCCGCCTGAAGCTCGAACTGCTGGACGAACGCCGTTTCGGCAGCGGCATGATCTACCTCTACTACCGCACCAGGATGACACGATGAGGTGCCCCTATCGTCGGGTGGGCGATGCTGGGTTCGAACCAGCGACCTCTGCCGTGTGAATGCGGGGCGATGCCTTCGCCGGTGTTCGCCGTTGCCCGCAATCCCGCATAAATAAGCCAAATCCGCGCTTTGCCTCACTGTTCTCGTTCGCCGTTGTTCGCTCGGGTTAGTGTCAAACTAGTGTCAACTACAGATACAGAGAAGCTGAAAGTAACTTAGTAGGAGACCTTGTCTCTATTCACCCAAGTGCCTAGAAGAAATGGAATACTCAGAAGTCCACGTGCTGCATCGCCCCGGTCCAACACCGAAGGCGTTCCTGGCCTATAGGACCGGGGGAATAACCTTCTCGTGCGAACGCTCCTGGGACCAAAATCCTCTCCGCTTCACGGGCGTCCGGCTGAGATACTACCGTCCACAGTTTGACAAGTACCCTTGGAAAACCAACTCGCGTTGATGGAGCGAGCTTGCACTTACGTCCACGACCTGTTAGAAGCGGTACGCAAGTTCACAGCCTTTCCAGAATACGGGACACCCCGCCGCGGGGTGCCAACCCGGGTTGAACATCTGGGAAAGTAGCCTTCAGGCGACTTGCGCGAGCTTCGTGTCGGGCTGATACTCGGGGCGGAGTCCTGAATCCACACGTCCTCAGAGCCTCAACGCCTTCCCCGAGAGCCTTCGAAGGAGGCGACCCGACGCGAGAAATCCACGCGGTCTCTCTAGCGTCCTAGAAACGACGAGAGGAGAACATCTCGATGGGGTGTCGGGTGGCGCCGTCGGTCGCGAGGTCCGCGAGGATCTCGGCGATAACGGTGGCGAACTTGTAGCCGTGCCCCGAGCACGGCGAGGCGAAGGAGACCTGCGGATGGTCGGGGTGCAGGTCTATGACGAAATGCTCGTCGGGGGTGTTCGTGTACATGCAGACGTCGGTCGCGAGGCATCTGCCAGCTAGGGCGGGGACGTACCGGTCAAGGTACCCTCGGATGAACTCGATCTCGTCTTCGCGCACCCGCCTGTCCAGCGCGTCCGGGTCGCACGGTGCGCCGCCGGCTCGGAAAAAGACGGACTTTACGCCGCGCTTCTCCGCCACGAGCGGGAAGCAGGTGAACGTGTTGCCGTCCTCCGGCTCCCAGATAAAGACGGGGAAGTTGCCGGGGAGGAACGGTTCCGCATCCCCTTCGGGCTCGAACCAGCAGATCACGCGCCGCTCGGGCTCTAAGGGGAGGCCCATCTCCGCGAGCAACGCCGGGGCCCAGGCGCCGGGCGCGAGGATTAACCGCTCCGCCTCGTAGACGGCCGCCGGCGTCTCCACCCTGACACCGTCCCCCGAGCCTGCGGCCTCCCACGAGACCACCGGCTCCTCGAAGCGCAGCTCGGCCCCGTGGTTGGCCGCGCGGTCTAACTGCGCGTCGATGGCGCCCCCGGGGTCGATGAACCCCGCGCTCGCTTCGTAGAGGGCGACGGTCTCGCGGGTGGGGGCCAGGGCGGGGAAGCGCCGACGCAACTCTTCCGCCTCGATCACTTCGCACGGCAGGTCGTGTACTTGGGCGCTCAGGAGGCTGCCCTCGAGGACCCTGCTCCCCCGCTGCCCGAGCATCAGGCCGCCGCAGAGCGTCATCAGGTCCTTATTCGTCTCCCTCTCCAGTCGCTCCCACAGCTCGTAGGCCCGGAGGACGAGGGGGACGTAGGCGGGATCCTCGAAGTACGCCTGGCGGATGAGGCGGGAGCCGCCGTGGCTGGAGCCTCGGTCGTGTCCACGTGCGTGCCGCTCCAATCCGAGCACCCTCTTGCCGCGGCGGGCGAGCTCGCAGGCGACGGCGCTCCCCATCCCGCCGAGGCCAACCAAGATCACGTCGTACATAAATCCGGTTCCTTCCTGGTCGCGGATCCGACCACGCCAAAGGTCGTGCAAACCATCCTAACGTTTCGACGGCCCGAGCAACCGCGGGGGAACGCGAGGCCGGCTGATGTTTGTATATTGTATTTGAAAGGTTCGTTGAGACCGGTACGGAGGTGATACGGTTGGACGCAAGGTCGTGCTCGGACTTCGACCAGGAAAGCGGGCTAGGCATATGCTGCTAGAGGGCAGGGTGGCAGTGATCACTGGCGCGGCCTCCGGCATCGGGCTGGCGACCGCGCGGCTCTTCGCCCGGGAGGGCGCGCAACTCTCTCTGGGAGACGTGGACGAGGAGGCCGGCCAGCGGGCGGCCGAGGAGATCAAGGCGGACGGAGGTCAGGCCGAGTTCGTGCCGACGGACGTAACCTCCGCCGACGACGTGCGGGGGCTTATCGACGGCGCGGTCGAGCGGTACGGGAAGCTGGACATAATCTTCAACAACGC
>JARDZQ010000409.1 GCA_029240775.1 Rubrobacteraceae bacterium
GATGTTCTGCTCAGGGGAGCCGGCAACCGAGAAGCGCCCGCCCTCGAACTCGATATCGCCCTCGGCGGCCTCCAGCATGTGCGCCGCTATCTTCCTGCCCTTCTCCACGACCTTCTGGGCCGCCATGTGCACGGCCACGCCGCCCACCGCGAGGCTTCTGGAGCCGTAGGTGTCGCGTCCCCAGGGGGCCGAGGCGGTGTCGCCGTGGATGACCTCCACGTCGTCCACGTCCACGCCGAGGGCGTCGGCGGCTATCTGGGACCAGGAGGTGACGTGACCCTGGCCGTGGGGGGAGGTTCCGGTGACGACCTCCGCCTTGCCGCTGGCCAGCATCCTCACCTCCGCGGCCTCCCAGCCGCCGCCCCCGCCGCCCAGGGCGTTGACGACCTGGGATGGCGCCAGGCCGCAGATCTCCGTGTAGGTCGAGAACCCGATCCCGAGCTGCACCGGGTCGCCCGACTCACGGCGCCTGCGCTGTTCCTCGCGCAACCCCTCGTAGTTCGCCAGCTCCAGCACCCTGTCCAGCGTCTTGTTGTAGTCGCCCGAGTCGTACTGGATGCCCGCAGGCTGGGTCCTGGGCTCGTCGAAGGGCTCGTGGAAGTTGATCCTGCGCACCTCCGCCGGGTCCATGTCGAGCTCGCGCGCGAGAGCGTCCATGATCCGCTCGATCGCGTATGCCGCCTCGGGGCGACCGGCGCCGCGGTAGGCGTCAGTCGGGACCAGGTTGGTGAAGACGCCCTTGCACTCGAAGTGGTAGGCGTCGAAGTCGTAGACGCCGCAGTACATGAACGCGCCGAGGATGGGGATGAGCGAACCACTGAGCTGCAGATACGCGCCCATGTCCGCGATCAGGTCTGACTTCATCCCCAGGATCTTGCCTTCGCTCGTCGCCGCGAGCTGGATGTCCTGGATCTGGCTTCGCCCGTGGATGGTCGACAGGTAGTTCTCCGAGCGCTCCTCGACCCACTTGATGGGCGTGTTGAGTCTCCTCGCCAGCGCCAGCGCGAGCGCCTCCTCGGCGTAGACGTTGAGCTTGGAGCCGAACCCTCCGCCCACGTCGGGGGCCACCACCCTGAGCTTCTGCTCCGGTATTCCGAGGATGCCGGAGAGCACGAACTTCGCTATGTGCGGCACCTGCGTGGAGGTGTAGATGGTGAACCCGCCGTTCACCGGGTCAGGATGCGCTACCACGGCCCGCGGCTCGATGGCGTTCGGGATGAGCCTCGGCTGCAGGTAGCGCTCCTTTACGACCACGTCGGCTTTCTCGAAGGCCTCATCGACCTCACCTTCGTCGAGCGTCCAGGTGTAGCACTCGTTGGAAGCGAACTCCTCGTGCACCAGCGGGGTGCCCTCGTCGAGGACGGTCTCGAGGTCCGTCACCGCTGGCAGCTCCTCGTAGTCCACCTCGATGAACTCGAGGGCGTCCTTCGCCGTGTAACGGTCGGTCGCCACCACCACGGCCACCGCGTCTCCGGCGTAGTTCACCTCGTCCTTGGCCAGCGGCCAGTGGTCCGGTGTCCTCTGGTCAGGCGTCATCTCCCAGCCACAGAGGAGGATGCCGGCCCACTCGTCCGCCAGGTCCTCCCCGGTGAAGACCGCCACTACCCCCGGCTGCTCCCTGGCCGCCGAGACGTCTATGTTCGTGATCTTCGCGTGGGCGAAGGGGCTGCGCAGGAGAGAGGCGTGCAGCATCCCCGGCAGCTTGATGTTGTCCGTCCACGTGGCCCGGCCCGTTACGAGCGCCGGGTCCTCCTTGCGGGGTACGCCGCCGCCGACGTATTTCTCGGGTGCTTCGGTCACTGCGTACCCCCTTCTACGACGCCGCCGTCGAGCTGCCCTGCATCTCCTGCGCGGCCTGCTGTACAGCCTTGACGATGTTCTCGTAGCCGGTGCAGCGGCACAGGTTGCCCTCGAGGTTCTCCCGGATCTCCTCCTCCGTGGGGTTCGGATTCTCCTCGAGGAGGCTTATGGAGGCCATGATCATGCCCGGCGTGCAGTAGCCGCACTGCAACCCGTGCGCCTCGTGAAAGGCCCTCTGCATCGGGTGCCACTCGCCGTTCTCGGAGAGCCCCTGCACCGTCGTGATCTCGTGCCCGTCTGCCTGCACCGCGAGCACCGTACATGATTTGACCGACTCGCCGTCCATCAAGACCGTGCACGCCCCGCAGTTGGTGGTGTCGCATCCGGAGTGGACGCCCCCGATTCCGAGGTTCTCTCTGAGGTGGTGGATCAGCAACAGCCGCGGCTCTACCTCCGCGACGTGCGCCTTCCCGTCCACCGTCATCTGAATCCTTCGCACATGCCCTCCTTTCCCGTGAGGTCCCGAAAATCGGGGTCGGCCAGCCGACCGCTCACCCGAAAGAACAAGGTTCTACGGTCCGCTCCGGGGCCGCCGTTAATGGGCTTACAAGTGCGGCGTTTACCCGGTGTTTTTGCGGTTTTGCCGGCCTTTCCCCTTTCTCTCCGACGTGCGCGCAGTGTAGCACAGGCGGCTTTCTGCGCGCACCTCGGACGGCACCGCGCCGCCGGAATCCGGGGCTGGCGTCGTAGAATAATCCGGATGATCCGGAAGTGCCTCCACCCTCCCCACTGGGGGGACCTCACCCCGCTATACCGAAGAGGTGGTCGCCGGTTGGCCAGGGCGATCCTGCTCGCCGCGCTGCTCTTGCTCACCGCGCTGCTTCTCGTCGCTTGCGGATCCGGAGGCGAGCCGGATCTCTCCCCGGCATGCCCGCCGGGCGTCGGGCGCGGGATGTGGGATCCGGACCTTCCCTGGAGCGAGGAGGACGGCAGCGCCGACGGTGCGGCTGGCCGGCTCCTGGGTGACCCGGACTTCGGAGCGACATCGGAGGCGGCCCGGGACCTCGAGGCCGGGGTCGTGGACGAGCGCTTGGTGGCTGTGCTCAGAACCGTAACCGAGCGGCACCGTGTCTGCGTTGAGGCCTTCAAGGAGGGTCACTACTTCGAGCCTGGGGTCCCGGACGGCCCCCGAATCCCCGAGGGCTACG
>JARDZQ010000410.1 GCA_029240775.1 Rubrobacteraceae bacterium
GGGGACCAGGCGCTTGTAGGAGTTCACGAACTGGGCGAAGATGATGCTGATCTCCCGCGCGTGCCTCAGCTGGCCCGCGATGAACTGCTTGGCCGTGTCCGAGAGGAAGTACTGGTCATTCGAGTCGAAGAAGGCGTTGCTGTCGCCCGAGAAGAGGCTCTGGTGGGTGTGCATCCCCGAGCCGTTCTGGTCGCGGATGGGCTTGGGCATAAAGGTCGCGTAGACCCCGTGTTTCGTGGCGATCTCCTTCACCACCGTCTTGTATGTCTGCACCTTGTCGGCCATGGTGAGGGCGTCGTCGAAGCGCAGGTCGATCTCGTGCTGGCTGATACCGACCTCGTGGTGCGAGTACTCGACGTCGATGCCGAGCTCCTGCAGCGCCATGACCGTCTCGCGCCTGAGGGAGGTGGCGGCGTCGAGCGTGGTCAGGTCGAAATAGCCGCCGTAGTCGAGCGGCTCGGTGCCGTTGGAGTTCCTGAAGTAGAAGTACTCGAGCTCAGGTCCGCAGAAGAAGTTGTCGAAGCCCATCTCGCTCGCGCGCTCCAGCGCACGCCGGAGGACGTGGCGCGGGTCGCCCACGTAGGGGTCGCCGTCCGGCGTCCTGACGTCGCAGATCATGCGCGCCGTCGGGGCTTCCTGCGGGCTCCAGGGGATAGTCTTGAACGTCGAGGGGTCGGGCATGGCGATCATGTCCGACTCCTCGATATCCTGGTAGCCCGTGATCGAGGACCCGTCGAAGCCCATCCCGCCATCCAGGGCGTCCTCGAGCTCGTCGACCGTTATCGCGAAGCTCTTGAGCGTACCCAGGATGTCGGTAAACCACAGCCGGATGAACTTAACGTTGTTGTCCCTCGCCTCCTGCAACACGTTCTGCTTGCTCGCTGTATCCAAGCTACCTCCTTCAAGGTTCTCGCTTTGCGTGCCTCCCCGGTACGGGGTATCCTGACGACACGCGCTATGATATGAACGCTCACGCCGGTTGGATATGGCCCATCGTACAAGCCAGGCGCCGGCGATCTGGCTTATCATGGGCCGGATGTACAAAAGATCCGCCTGTCCTGCGCTACCGGGACCTCGGGACGCGGTGGTGATTTGGCGGCGGTCACAGCTAAAGGGGGAGAGATGACGGACAGGCCGGAAGACCGTCCCGAGGAGCGTCGCAGGACGGGTCCTCTGGGGGACGACGCAGAGTCCACTGGGCAGGAGGACGAACCGACGCGCCCGGTGCCTGCCAGAGAGCCCTCCGAGGAGGAGCCTGGCTCCTCGCACGAGACGGAGCAGATGCCCCAGCAGCAACCCGAGACCGAGGACAAAGAGACCCGCGTCATCCGGACGCCGCCGTATGGGACCCAGGGGGATGCGGCCGCCTATCCCCGCGGCTACTTCGAGGCCGCCGAGGAGCGCGAGGACAGGCTCAGGGATATGTACGGGGGCGTGGACTGGCTAGCCAGCTTCCTCGGGTTCGTCTTCACGCTCGTCGCGGGCGCACTCTTCTCGCTTATCGCGGGCCTCGTGCTCGCTCCGCTCGGGTTGTCGTTGAACCTGGAGAGCGGGGAGATCGGGGCCGCCGTCATAACGGGGCTCGTGCTGGTTGCGATACTCGTCTTCCTGACGTACTTCTTCGGCGGGTACGTGGCCGGCAGGCTCGCGCGCTTCGACGGCGGGCGCAACGGCGCGATGCTGCTCCTCTGGACCGGCGTTGCGGTTCTCGTCCTCGCGCTGATAAACGCGGTCTTGGCCAGCTTCCTGCCTTCCGAGGTTGCAGAGGGCATCGACAACCTCGTCCAGAACAATGTCCTCACGATGATCGGCGGCCTCTCCGGCCTCGGGGTCATCGGGATCGTCATCCTCGTCGGAGCGCTTCTGATGGCGCTCCTTGGCGGCTTTCTGGGAGGACGCCTGGGCAGCCGGTACCACGCCGAGATAGACCGCACGACTTGAGGTATCAGCCTACAGGCGTCTGACTTCAGACGGGCGCTCCTGTTGAGGCGGGGCGCTTTCTAGCGCGATTGAGTTCCGGCTAACCCTCACGTGGGCCAGTATGTTCTGTTCAGAAGCGGGATCAGGCGCCTCGGCTCCAAGGAAGGGGCCTTCTTCTACCGCTACCCGGATACGGGCGAGACCGTGCGCGAGGAGCGGGTCTTGAGCCGTATCGAGAACCTCAAGGTGCCGCCGGCGTGGGATGAGGTGCGCATAGCCCGGAGCCCATCGGCCAAGGTGCAAGCCGTCGGGTACGACTCGGCGGGCAGGCTACAGTACCTCTACCACCCGAAGTACCGCGAGCGCAAGGAGCGTGAGAAGTTCGAGCGCATTCTGCGCTTCTCCGATGCCCTGCCCCTGATGCGGCGCACTACGAGCAACCACCTGAGGCACAAACACCTCAACCGGGAGAAGGTTCTGGCGGCGATGACGCGCCTGATGAACGCAGCCTACTTCCGGGTGGGCGACGAGCGCTACGCCAGAAAGAACAGGACCTACGGCATAGCCACCCTCAGGCGCAAGCACCTTACCATCGAAGGAGACACTCTCATCTTCGAATTCACCGGAAAATGGAGTCAGCAGCAGCGCAAAGTCGTGACGGACCCCAAGCTACGGGCGATAGTCGAAGAGTGCGCCGAGTTGCCGGGCTATGAGGTCTTCAAGTACCTCGACGATGAGGGCGAGATCAAGGACGTAAAGTCACGCGACCTGAACGCCTATGTCAAGGAGGTTATGGGAGAAGAGTTCACCCCGACGGACTTCCGCACCTGGGCCGGGACGCTGTTCGCGGCGGTCAAGCTGGCCGAGCTCGGCGCTACGGAGGATCCCATGCAGGCTCAGAAGAACGTGCTCGAGGCGGTAGACGACGCGGCGCACAGGCTAGGCAACACGCGGGACATCGCCCGCGCCTCCTACATCAGCCCGCGGTTCATAGACCACTACCTTGAAGGCTCCGTGGTAGCCTATCACGGCGCGCTGATCGAAGAGATCGTCGCCGAGCACGAGGGCCTGACCGAGGGGGAGGTGG
>JARDZQ010000411.1 GCA_029240775.1 Rubrobacteraceae bacterium
ATGAGTGTGCGGTCAAGGGCTGCTGAGAGTTGCACGGGCTTGCGAATCCCGCATAGACAACGAGTTTTCTGTTCCCTCGATTGCCCACTATTGCAGGGTATTGCGTGTGGGTTAGGGTCAAACTAGGGTCAAGTGGGGTCAAGAGTCCGTGGATTACGCGTCGCTGGTTCTTGTTGAAGTCTCGCTCACGCGCTCAGGACATAATGCGCCACTTCGAGCAGCAAAATACCAGGCGGCACAGCTGCGGAGTAACTGCCTGTTGCTCGTCCGGAGCGCAGATCAACCGCCCGGTGCCTTGCATTACACCCGGAAACGATCCGCCTCCACGTAAGGATTGCGCGAGAGGTTCGCCCCGAGGACGAGCGCCACAGTGAGCGCCGTCGCACCGTACACCGCGGCCAGCAGCCAGTACTCCCTCGCGGGGTCCACCCCGCCAAGGAAAAAGCCCTGAGAGAGATTGATGGCGCCGTGCAGCAGGCTGGCGACGAGCACGCTTCCTCGCGCGTGGACGTATACCCAACCGATAACGACCGAGTAGGCCACGATCAGGACCACGAACACGTAGAATGGCAGCCCGTACTGGGGCGCTCCCGGCACGAAGAACGTCGGCAGGTGCCATGCGCCCCACAGCGCGCCCAGGATCAAGCTAGCCGCCAGGGCCGATCGTTCGGCGAGCAGCCTCGGGAGGCCATAGCCGCGCCAGCCCAGCTCCTCGCCGACGATCAGGACGAAAACCACGAAGTTGAGGACAGACAGCCCACCGAAGTTGACGGCTGTCTGTGCGCCGAGCAGGAGGTTCAGGCCCGCAGCCGTAAGCGCCAGTACCATGGGCAAACCCAACGCGACCGCGTACCATCGCACCCCGACGCGCCAGCGCACCAACCGGCCTAGCAAGTCCCTCAGACCAGGCCTGCCATCCGTGAGCGCGGCCACGATGACCGCCGCGAGCGCGGGTCCGAAGAGGGCGGGAAACCCCCATAGCGGCGACACCGACACCAGGGGGATCAAGGGCCACGTCAGAGCGTAGGCCAGGATAAAGAACACGACCAGCGGATGGCGCTTGACGAAGGCCTTCATGGTGCCCATAGTTGTCTCCTCGCCCCGCCTACAGCGGCACGATCATGGCCGCGATCACGAAGCAGACGAAGGCTACCGCCGAACCCAGCCCCCGGACCACATTGGCGCGGAAGTAGCGGTCGCGGGCCTCGCGCCAGTCTGGCGGGGGCGCATCGGTCTTCCAGCCCAGGAAGACCCCGTAGAGCGGCTGGGCGACAAAGCGCGAGGTGAGGATGGGGCCGCACCAGAACGCGAGCAGGCCCGCCGTGGTCAGCAAGAACGCGGAGCTGTCTGGGTCATCCCGCAGCGTCACCAGCACCACGATGGGCGCAAGGCCAGAGACGAGCACCATGGCGTAGTTCAGGGGGTGCGTCCGCGTTATCTTCAGGAAGCGCTGCATCACCAGGGCGAACCCGGAGGCGGACAGATCTTTCAGCGCCCTCTCGAAGAAAAACAATACGGTCATCAGCAGGCCCGTGATAAGCCTTGTGCTAATGACGGCGACACCAAGCATACCGTGGGTCAAGGTCATGGCGCTCACCTCCTGATCTTCCTACGCGTACCCTCTAGATCTTGAAACCGACCAGCCTTGAGACAGATTGGTCCCTACCGCCGCGCCGCGTCTCGTAGAGCAGGGAACTCGAAAGGGTTGCTCAGTGATACGTAAGGAGACGACATAGAGGCCGGGCAAACCCCCGGCGGACCTAGCCGTCATGCTGGCTTGCCTGCCGGGGCGGCCTGGGCGAAGAACCCTTCCGCATCCTACGCACGACGTACAAGATCACCGCGTCGCAGACCGCCAAGCCCACGAGGGCGGAAGGTAGCAAGGTCAATCCGCCCGACTCATCCCCGAAATAGAAACTCCACACGATCTTGACCAGCACCATGGCGTTGATCACCGTCAGTCCCCAGACGAGCGACCGCCTCCAGAACGCCACCGCGAGCGCCGCGAAGCTGACCGGCACGAGCAAGGCCAGGAGAACCTTCGTCAACGTCCAATCGCCCGTAAGGTAGTCCCTTTCCACCGCCAGAAACTCGGCCGCCCGCGGGTCCACTCTTTCGGGAGCAGGAAACCAGAACATGCTGGTGAGCAACGCCAACACGGTGAGCACGATGCCCCAGAGGCTCCGCCTGTAGGCGAAGTAGCAGAACGGCAGCAGGAATAGCGACCTTATGTACCAGCTCAGCTCGTTGTGGTGGCGCGCCCACGCCCACGCGGCGAACTCGTCGATATTCCCCGTGGCGGCGATGACGGCCGCGGCGAAAAGGACCAGCGCCAACGTCCCGACCGACAGGATCATATCTGTTCGCTTCATCGCTTTCCTTCCCCTTTCGCCTCTCTGGAGAAATTGTTCCTGGCACCCAGATGGAGAAGTCGCTTCGATCCGCAGCTTGTGGTCCTTAAGACGAGGTACTCGAGGTTGCTCTCCTTAGGGCGTGCCAGCCAAGGGTCGCCACTGCGATCCCGAGCAAGATCTGTCCTATCGACTCCTGGAATGTTCCCGGCGTGGGATCGAGGAACATGGTCACCGGGATCGAGATGATCAACAACACCGCCGCCCAGCGCGGATAGACGCCCGCCCTTATCGTCGCCACGCCGAACAGGATCAGCCCGATGCCAAAAAGCGGGAACGACAACGTTAGGCCGGCTGCCAGATACGACGAGACTTCCGTTACCGACCCTGACCATGCGTTCGGGGCTACCTGCGCCAGGGTCGGGTAGACGAACACTTCTGCCCAAGTGTTGGCCGCTATGAGCGCCGTGCCGAGGAAGACCACCACGAACGCCCACAGCCCGAAGGTTCCTGCGGCCCTCGACTGGGGCCCGTAGATACCGATGAGCGCCCACAACAACAGGACGATGCTGAGCAGGCGCAGCCCAGAGGATACGTGATAAGCGGTCGTGAAATACGCTTCGATGTGGCCCAACCGCTCATAGGGGACG
>JARDZQ010000412.1 GCA_029240775.1 Rubrobacteraceae bacterium
TGGTCGCCTCGGCTGCCCGAGCTATGCCGAAGTCCGTGACCTTGATGTGGCCCGAGTCGGTAATCAGGATGTTGCGCGGCTTTATGTCCCGGTGGATGACGCCTCGCTCGTGGGCCGCTTCCAAAGCGTCGGCGATCTGAAGCGACACCTCCACCACCGTCCGGGGCGAGAGCGTCCCCTTGCTCGTGATGCCCTCCTTGAGGGTGCCGCCGGGGAGGTACTCCATTGCTATGTAATAGGTACCGTCCCCGGTCTCGCCCCAGTCGAAGACGGGGACTATGTGCGGGTGTGAGAGCGACGCGGCGTTGCGGGCCTCACGCTTGAAGCGCTCGAGGAGCTCCTCTTTCCCCGCGTACTGATCCTTGAGCAGCTTGAGGGCCACATCCCTACCGAGGACCTCGTCGTGGGCCAGGTAGACATGCGCCATACCTCCGCTGCCCACCAGCTCTCGGCGCTCGTATCGCCCGTCGATGAGATTCTTCCCCATAAAGCAGATCACGCCCGTCGGGCGTTTACGCCGAGCTTCGACCGCGAAGTCCTCAAGAATTTCCCCACTTTTCCCCACTTGCTTCGGTTGCTGTTAGATCATAGTTTACCCACCCAGGGTAAAGGGACGGCGACACCTCGGTAACGGTTCGATAACGTAACTGCAACGTTCGAGATCATCACGCCCACCCGGACACGCGCCCGCGGTAGCGACTGCGTGTCCCGGCAAGATAGACTGACGGCATGGCCAAAAAGGCACGGCTCTCGGACCGGCAGAAACGCCGCGCGGCACGGATCGCGCGGGAGAAGGGCCCTACCTGCCCCGACTGCGGCTCCTCCGAGCCCGTGCCAGAGGGCGAGGCCCGGGCGCACCCGGGCGGTAGTGCCAACATCGCGATGCGGTGCCTGACCTGCGAGAGCGCATCCGAAGTGACCCTCGTCCTCTCCCCCGAAGAGGCTAAAGCACTTGGCCTCGGCCACGCGCTGCGGGCCCCGGAGGCACCCTGAGAACTCCCCACGATAGGGGAGGATTCGCCGAGCGGGATTCGACCGGCGTCGGTCGGGCCCCGTGCGCAGTGCCTCCACCGGCCGCAGAACGTTTACCCTCGGTTGGCCCGTAAGATACGCGGGGTTCGGGCAGCAAAAGGAGGCGACGCCATGGACGCGACGATGACGGCTGCAGGAGCGGAGCGGCTACGCCTGGCGCACCTGCCGACCCCGCTCGAGCCGCTCGAGCGCCTCAGTCGCGAGCTCGGCGGACCGAGGATCTGGGTCAAGCGGGACGACTGCACGGGGCTCGCCGGCGGGGGAAACAAGACACGCAAGCTCGAGTTCCTGCTAGGCGACGCCCTCGACCGAGGCGTCGACACGGTGTTGACAGCCGGGGCCGTGCAGTCCAACCACGCCCGGCAGACCGCCGCGGCATGCGCGAGGTTGGGTCTGGGGTGCGAGCTGTTCCTCAAGGAGGCTGCGCCGGGCCGAGGAGAAAGCTATGGGCACTCGGGTAACGTGCTGCTCGACCGGATCCTCGGCGCGCAAGTCCGCATCCTCCCCGGCGAAGCCAGCGCAGAAACGGCGATGGACAAGCGCGCCGAGGCTTTGCGCAGGGAGGGGCGGCGACCGTACGTGATCCCGGTCGGCGGGTCGAACGCCGTGGGCGCCCTGGGCTACGTAGAATGCGCGCGCGAGCTCTCAGCTCAGGCTCATGGGATGAAGCTCGGGATCGACGCTGTGGTCCACGCGAGTGCGAGCCACGGGACCCAGGCGGGCCTCGCCGTCGGCCTGGCAGTAGCCGGGGCCGAGGCGCTCCTCTTGGGCGTGAGCGTGGGCGGCTCGTCCCGGCAGGCCCAGGCGAACGTCGAGCAGATCGCCGCTGCCACCTGCGAACGTCTCGGTAGCCCGCGGCGTTTCGCGGAGATCGAGGTCGACGATCGCTTCGTTGGTGAAGGCTACGGCATACCTACATCCGAGGGACTAGCAGCTATCCGACTCCTGGCTCGGCTGGAGGGGCTCCTGCTCGATCCGGTCTACACCGGCAAGGCGATGGCCGGGCTCGTCGCGATGATCCGCGAGGGTCGCTTCGTATCCGGCGAGAACGTCGTCTTCTTGCACACCGGCGGGTGGCCGGCCTTGTTCGCCTACAAAGAGGAGCTCGCTGAAGATGGAGCGCCCCGATGAAGAAGACCGGCAGCACGAACCACGTGCGCTTCACCGTGAGCGACGTGCCGCGTGCGGAGGCCTTCTACGACCCGCTCTTGGGCTTCATGGGCTACGAGCTCGCCGAGAAGAGCGAGGAGCGCCTGGCCTGGAAGATGCCCTCCCCCGCAGGCAACCGGCAATGGGTGATCCTCAGCGCGGCGTCCAAAGACGGGCGGCGAAGGAAGCACGACCGGTACTCGCCGGGCCTGCACCACTTCGCCTGGAACGCCGAGAGCCGCGAGGAGGTCGACCGCTTCTACGAGCTGCTCCTCGAGCGCGGCGTTGAGGTCCTCGACCCGCCCGCCGAGTACGATTACGAGCCAGCCTACTACGCGGTGTTTTTCGCCGACCCTGATGGCCTCAAGCTCGAACTCGTCCATGTCCCGGACCACGTGGCCGACCGTCCGTGAAGGCCATGCCGTCGGTGGATAAGGGCCGCGACCTGCTCAGCGCCGGCGGAGGCATCCCCTGCTACCGTTAAGAAGCAGTAGACGCCCTTGGAGTTTGCTTCACAAATTTCGAGCGCCATAGGCAGCGGAAGCAGAAGAGTTTCGCAGAATTCGTTAAGGTGCCCTGTTCGTGGGGCTCAGGTAAACCACCCATCGGCGTCTAGTTCGCGGCCGCTCTCCATGCGCGGCTGGTAGTGCTGGGCGAAGATCCGAGCAACGAGTTCTCTCCTGCTGCGCACACCAACCTTCTCGAAGATGGCCTTGAAGTGGTCGCGCACGGTGTTGGGCGTGATGTGCAGCTCCTCTGAGACTCCGGCCGTGGAGAGCCCGCCCATGACGAGCCTCGTTATCTCACCCTCGCGCTTG
>JARDZQ010000413.1 GCA_029240775.1 Rubrobacteraceae bacterium
ATGTAAACCTGCGTGAGTATAGCGAAAATGTAGGCTTGCAGGACCGCGACGAAGATCTCGAACGCGAATAGCACGATCGCAGCTGGCACGGAGATCACAGCCATAAACGTCCCGAAGTACAGGATGAAGCTGAGGAAGACGAAGATGATCAGGTGCCCCGCCAGAATGTTGGCGTAGAGTCGCATCCCGAGCGTCAAAGGCTTGGAGAGCTCCTGCACGATCTCGATGAACGCCATGAACGGGACCATGATCGGCTTGGCCGGCAGACCCGACGGCACCATACTCTTGACGTACGTCCCCAACCCGTTGCGCCTCACGCCCTCGAACTGGGTCAAGAAAAAGGTCAGGAGCGCGAGGGTGAGCGTGAACGAGATGCTGCTAGTCACGGGGTAACTGTTGGGGATGAGCCCTATGAGGTTCAAGACGAGTATGAAGATGAAGAGCGAGAGCGTGTAGGGGAACCACTTCCTGCCCTCCTCGGCGACCTGACCGCCGAGGTGGTTGCGGCCGAAGCCGTAGAGCTCCTCGACGATGACCTGGTACATGCCAGGCCGGTTCTTGAGGTACCTGGCGCCGACGAACATGATGAGGAACGTTATCGCCGCACCAATGAACAGGAACCAGACGCCCTTGTTGAGCGAGATGTCTATGGGCCCGAGGTGCAACGGGACGACCCACTCGTGCTGAGCACTCTCCCAGGTGTGCAGGATCTGATGCCGTATCTCGTCCTGGCTCAACTGCTGTATCAGCGCCAAACTTCCTGTCAAGGTCCTACCCTCCGTCCTGTCCCCTCGCGAGCCGAGCCTGTCAGTTCGCGCTCTGCACTCGGCTGGCTTCTAGTCCTCGCGACCTTGACCGCGGCCGCCACGTTCTCGGCGACGTAGACCCCGGCGAAGCCGGCGAGCATGGGCACCACCGGCCACAACCCGAGGTACGCCGGGATGCCGAGCACAGCGGCGGCGAAGGCCAGCCGCACCACGAAAGAGCCGGCCCCGATCACGAGGCCAGCCGCCACGGAGCGCCCGGCGAAGAGCGAGATGGTAACGGCCGTCGAGACGAAGCTCACGACCGCCATCCCCGCACCGTAGAAGAAAGACCACGCATGGCCCGTGTCATAAAAGACGAGTAACAGACCAGAGATCACGACCGCCGCAGCGAGGATCCAGACCGCGTACCGAAGCGCCAACCGCCAGTGATCGCTCATCCGCCGTCCAGACTCTTGAGCGCCCGGTACACGTACACCAGGCTCGCCACGAACCCGAGCACCAGCCCGACCAGCAAGAACAGTGGCAGCGTCCCGAACAACCTGTCCGCAAAGAAACCCAGCACGGTAGGGCCGCCGATGATCGCAAGCAAGGTGAACCCAGTCGTCAAAAAACGGGCGTATCCGCCGCCCGCGTCGTTCCTCTGGGGATTGGTGTTGGGCATCACCCGCATCATAACCCACCGCCCAAAGTGTTGCAAAAAGTTTCAAGCTCGCGCCAGCCTCTCAGAGAAGGCCCTACCACGAGCGTCTGCTCTCCGCTCTCCATAGCCATCCAAGTCGCTCTTTACCCAACTCAATAGCTCGCTCAACGCGGCTCTCCACCGTCCCATCTTCTCTCCGAGGCCCTTGCATATAGATCCTACTATCTGTTGACGTCGTGTCAATAGACATCGTGTCAACAAGCTAGTAGATTTACGCGATGAGGGTAGTGAGATGACGGAGGATAGCGTATCGCGTCGGCGCAGGCATCGGCCGGAGGAGGCGGAGCGGGCGATCCTGGCTGCGGCGCGATCTTTTCTGGAGAGCAACCCGTTCAGGGAGATGACCGTCGAGGGGGTAATGGCGCGCACTGGGTTGTCCCGGCCTGCCTTCTACGCCTACTTCCGGGACCGCTACGATCTGGTGACCCGCTTGCTGGAGGGCATCGGCGGCCTCTTGTTCGCGGTGGACCGGCGCTGGCTGGTGGGCGCGGAGGAGAGCCGGAAGGAGGCGAGCGTTGTGCTCGCGGACGCGCTTCGCAGGGGTGCGGAGACCTTCGTGCGATACGGGCCGGTGCTGCGCGCCATCTCCGACGCTGCGAGCCAGGACGCCAGGGTCGAGGGAGTCTACAGGTACGGCTTGATCGAACGCCTGGTAGATGCGGTGGCGGATCGCATAGAGCGCGACGTGGAGACGGGGTTATCGCCCGATGATCTGGAGCCCGAGGAGACGGCGCGGGCGCTGGTCCTAATGACCGAACGGTACCTGCTCGACGCCTTTGGG
This sequence comes from Rubrobacteraceae bacterium, assembly GCA_029240775.1. Classification (GTDB taxonomy): domain Bacteria; phylum Actinomycetota; class Rubrobacteria; order Rubrobacterales; family Rubrobacteraceae; genus JALYGY01. The sequence goes on from JARDZQ010000413.1 coordinate 2,249, forward strand.
AAGCCGGAGGAATGTACTACGCGCGAGAAGACCGGCGCGGTAGTCGAAGCGCTGGTGAGCGTGTGGGTCAGGACGCTCTACGGCCTTGGGCCGTAGGGAGCCGTCAGTCCTCCGGCGTAAACCGGACCATCTTCAGGCCGCCCTCGGCGGCGAGCTCTATCGCGAGTGGGTCGGGGTAGCCGTCGGCGTAGCGGACCTCCTCAATCCCGGCGTTCATGATCATCTTCACGCACATCAGGCAGGGCTGGTGGGTGCAGTAGATAGACGCCCCCTGGACCGAGACGCCGTGGTAGGCGGCCTGGATGATGGCGTTCTGCTCGGCGTGCAGGGTGCGCTGGCAGCTCTCGCGGCCGTCCACGATCCTGATCAGGCATCCCGCGTCCTCGCAGTGCGGCATCCCGGAGGGGCTCCCGTTGTAGCCGGTGGTAAGGAGTCGTTTGTCGCGCACGACGACGGCTCCGACGGCCAGGCGGGGGCACGTCGAGCGCGTGGCGACCTCGTGGGCTATGCGCATGAAGTACTCGTCCCAGGACGGGCGGGTGCGTTTCAGGGCGGCGTGCTCCTCGGAGGTGTCCATGTCCGCCCTTCTAAAGGGTTCCATACAGTCTGTCTCCTGCGTCGCCGAGGCCAGGCACGATAAAGGCGGCGTCGTTCAGCTCCGGGTCGACGGCGGCGGCGTAGAAGTTCACGTCCGGGTGCTCGCGGGTGACGCGCTCGACGCCGGGCACGGCCGCGACGGCGTGG
>JARDZQ010000414.1 GCA_029240775.1 Rubrobacteraceae bacterium
GGGGCTGCAGCTTGCCCTCGCCGGCATCCTCTTCGACGAGTACGGTCATTTGAACCCCGATGAGACCCATCCCGCTCTGTACCGGCGCTTCTTGAGGGCTCTGGGGATAGGCGAGGAACAGTGGGAGGCTCCGCGGACGCTGCCCGAGATCGAGCTGTACATAGACGCCCACTACGCGCTGTGCCGCAACCCGGAGGTGCGGCTTGGCCTGGGCGCTCTGGGCCCGGCGAGCGAGTGGCCCGTGCCCCCGATCTACGTGCGGCTTACCGAGGGTTTGAAGAAGTCCGCGGGTTTGGCGGACGAGGCGCTGGAGATCTTCACGAGCCACGTCACGATGGACGTGGAGCACGCCCGCATCATGATGGAGGCCGTAGCCCCCTACGCCGGAGATGAGGAAGGCCAGCGTAGAGTGCGCGAGGGGGCCATGCGCTCGCTCGACGCCCGCTCGGTCATGCTCGACGGTCTCTACAAGGCCGTCTTCAAGGAGCCGGTCCCTGTGCTCGACGCGCCGGTGCCCCTGGCCGGGGACTGAGGCGCGCCGGAGCAATATGGCCGAGTGGTACGGGGAGGACCTGGCCTACATCCACGATGTCGGCCACGCCGACTTCGCCCTCCAGACCGCGCCGGGGATACTGGAGATCCTGGCCCAGAGCGGAATCCACGAGGGGCTTGTGGTAGATCTGGGCTGCGGGAGCGGTCTGCTGGCGCGAGAGCTGCTCGACGCCGGCTACGGCGTCCTCGGCATCGACATCTCCGAGGCGATGGTCGAGCTTGCGCGTCGCAGGGCGCCCGAGGCCGAGTTCCGGGTCGGTTCGCTCTTCGAGGTGGAGATCCCGCCGTGCGCCGCCGTAACGGCGGTCAGCGAGGTCCTCAACTACCTGTTCGACCCGGAGAACCAGGACAGGGGTCTGGCCCGTCTCTTCCGGCGCGTCTACGGCGCACTGGCTCCCGGCGGCGTCTTCGTCTTCGACGCGTTGGGTCCGGGACAGGTGCCGCCGGGGGCCACCGCGAGAGGCTTCCGCGTGGGGGAGGACTGGGCGGTGCTCTCCGAGAGGGAGGAGGACCCCGAGCGGGGGACGATGGTGCGCCGGATCGTCAGCTTCAGGAAGGTCGGGGAGCACTACCGGCGGGATGAGGAGGTCCACCGCGTTAGGTTGTATGCACCGGAGGAGCTATCCGCCGAGCTCCTGCGGGTCGGCTTCCAGGCGCGGACGATGCGCGCCTACGGCAGCTACCTCCTTGCCGGGGGCCACGTAGCCTTCTTCGCGCGCAAACCAGTATAGAACGACGACCGGAATGAGGGACTTTAGACGGGGTATAACTACGCCATGCCCGAGCTGCCAGAGGTCGAGACCATAAAGGGGGATCTGCGCGAGCTGGTCGTGGGCTCGAGCATCGAGCGTGCCGAGGTGCTCGACCCGGCGCTCGTCGAGCAACCGTCTGTCGAGGAGTTCGTTCACCGGCTTGCGGGTGTCCGCGTCACGGGGGCGCGGAGGCGGGCCAAGCACCTCATCGTCGAGCTCGATACAGGCGACTCCCTCGTCTTCCAGCTCAAGATCGGAGGCCAGTTGCTGCTCGTGCCGCCCGTAGAGGAGCCGCGGACGGCGCTCATGCTGGTCCTGCATCTGGACGGAGGGCGTCGCCTGTTCTTGCGGGACCAGACCGAGTTCACGAGGGTGCGCCTGCTCGATGCGGGGGAGCTCGAGGCGAGGCTCTCGCCGCTTGGGCCAGAGCCTCTGGAGGAGGGGTTCGCGGTAGAATATCTGCGTGAGACACTCGGGGGCAGGAAAGCCCAGATAAAGCCTCTGATCCTGGACCAGAAGGTAGTCGCCGGTGTGGGCAACATCTACGCCGACGAGATTCTCTTCGACGCGAGGCTGCATCCGCGGCGCAAGGCGAACACGCTCTCGGACGCGGAGTGGAGGGCGCTGTACGGGGCGATCCGGGAGAACCTCGCCGCAGGGGTCGAGCACCGCGGGACGACCGTGCGACTGTATCGCGACGTCTTGAATCGCCCAGGCGAGCATCAGAACTACCTGCGGGTCTTCGAGAAGCACGGCGAGCCGTGCCCCCATGCGTGCGGGGGCGAGGTCGTCCGGGAGAAGGTCGGCGGGAGGCCTACGCACTTCTGCCCGGGGTGCCAGAGGTTGAGTGGTGGCGGGGAAGAGCAAAGATTAACATTGGCGTAACTACGGTATAGCTGGGGGAGAAGACGATAACGAAAGGGGTTTTCGGGTGGCGGAGAAGTTCGATCTCGTAGTAATCGGTGGTGGGAACGGGGGCTACATCCCGGCCATAAGGGCGAGCCAGCTTGGCATGAGCGTCGCGCTCATTGAGAAGAGGGAGGGCGGGCACCTCGGCGGTACTTGCCTCAACCTGGGGTGCATCCCGACCAAGGCGCTCTTGCAGACCGCGGCGATCCTCAACGACGTCAAGCACGGCGAGGAGTTCGGGGTAATGACCGACGGCGTCGAGTTCGACTACCCGACCGCGGCCCAGCGCCGCGAGCAGGTCGTGGGCCAGTTGCGCAAGGGCGTACAGGGCCTGATGAAGAAGAACAAGATCCAGGTCTTCAACGGCACCGGCTCGTTTATCGAGCCCAAGAAGGTAAAGGTCGATGGCAACGACGGCGAGAGCCAGGAGCTCGAGGCGAACTTCGTCCTGATCTCCACCGGGAGCGCGGTCAGCACCCTTCCCGGCCTCGAGTTCGATGGCGAGAAGGTGATCTCGAGCGACGACGTGGTGACGAACAACGAGGACTACCCGAAGTCCGTCATCATCCTCGGGAGCGGGGCGGTCGGCGTGGAGTTCGCCAGCATGTACCATGACTTCGGCGCCGAGGTCACGGTAGTCGAGATCCTCGACCGCATCGTTCCCCTCGAGGACCCCGAGATCTCCGAGGCCCTCAAGAAGGAGTTCGAGAGCCGCGGCATAAAGGTCCTGACCTCTACGAAGGCCGACCCCGAGAGCCTGGAGAAGACCGACGAC
>JARDZQ010000415.1 GCA_029240775.1 Rubrobacteraceae bacterium
GATCATAGGTGAGGCCATCGGCCGCATATTCGACCTGTTGACTCCAATGCTGGCCGCAGCGGCGCACAAGTTCCCCCGCGAAGTCCTCGGAGATGACCTCGAGCCGTTGCGCCGAAAGCGCGACGAAGGGCGCCGCCGCGAATTGAGGCGAGGCGCATGAGAGCAAGAAAAAAGGGCGAGTGCCCGCTCGCCCCGGTCCAACCCCCAACCCCAAAGGAGGTTCTTAGCCCATGATACCCGAAAGCCGCCCGGAGCGCATCGGGAGCCCGGATGGATAGGACCACGAGCAGAGATACCGGCCTGCTCCGGTTCTACGACAACGAGGGAATCAAGCTCGTCCGTCTTAGCCACCGGACGAAGAAGCCCGTAGATGAGGAGTGGCAGCGGCGCACAATCCCGCTGGAGGACGTTGAGGATTGGGTCCGGAACGGCGGCGACGTCGGCTGGCAGTGCGGCGAAGCCTCGGGCTGGATCTCCGCTGTTGACCTCGATTGCGAAGAGGCGAGAAAGCTTGCGCCGAAGTTTCTACCTGAAACTCTGCGCGGTGCGAAGGGCCAAGAGACTCCCTCGCAGTATTTCTACCGCTCCCCTGGACTCGGCTACCAGAAGTTCTCTGAACTCGGCGGCTCGGGCGAGCTTATTGCGCTGAAGGCCTCGAACAACGGTCGGGGGCATCAGGCGGTGGTCGCGCCCTCCGTCCACCGAGAGAAGGGTCCTTATCTGTTCGTCGGCGGCTATAACCCTGCCGCCGTCGCTCTGGTCGATAAAGACGAACTCCGCAAGCGCGTAGGGATGCTCGCTGTCGCGGCACTGATCGCGCGGGAGCTGCCGCCAGCGAAAGAGGAGGGCGGCGGGGGCCGCCACGACTTAGCGCTCGCCCTGGCCGGCTACATGCTCCGCAACGGAGAGACGGGCGAGGATGTAGAAAAGATGCTCGTCGGGGCGTGGGCGGTGCGTAAAGCCCCGCGCGTTGCCCTCGAGGACGTGCGACGGAGTGTCCGGGACACGGCCGCACGGCTGCAGCGAAACGAGCCGGCTACCGGCGGCCGGAGGCTCGAGGAGCTGCTAGCTGGCATGCCTCAGAAGATAGCCTACTTCCTCGCTTGGGAGCGGGCCGATATGAGGGAGCAGCGTCGGAGCTACTGGCTTACGGACCTAGGCAACGCCGAGCGGTTCATTGACACCTATCGGGATTTAGTTCTGTGGTGCCCAGCCCGCAAAGCGTGGTTGCTGTGGGACGGCGTGCGCTGGGCGTGGGACGAGCGCGGCGCAGTGCGCAAGCTGGCGCACGCGGCCGCGCGCAGCATTTACAAGGACGCCGCGCACGAGCTGGACGAAGCCAAGCAGCGGGAGATAGCCAAGTTTGCCAGGGCTTCGCAAAACGAGTCCCGCATCGGCGCGATGCTGAACGAAGCCAAGCCATACCTAGCGGTGGGGATGGACGAGCTCGACTGGGATCCCTGGCTCATCAACTGCCAGAACGGCACCCTGGATCTCAGAACAGGCAAGCTCAAAGCCCACGACCCCGCCGACCGGATAACCAAGGCCGTCCCGGTGGATTACGAACCGGACGCGCCGTGCCCTCGTTTCGAGCAGTTTTTGAAGGAGACTCTAGTCGAGGAGGCCGTGATCTCCTTCGTAAAGAGGTACTCGGGCTACACGCTCACCGGCATCACGCGGGAGAGGTTATTCGCCATCCTCTACGGCTTTGGCAAGAACGGTAAGACGACACTGGTAGAGTTGCTGCGCGACGCTCTCGGGGACTACGCCACGAACACGGACACCGAGACCCTCCTCATGCGTAAGTACCAAGGCGTCGGTAACGACGTGGCCGCCCTCAAGGGCGCCCGTTTCGTCTCGGCCGCCGAGGTGGAGCAGGGCCGCCGACTGGCAGAGAGCAAGGTTAAGCAGCTCACAGGCCGCGACACGGTGACAGCCCGGTTTCTCTTCGGGGAGCCGTTCAACTTCACGCCCGAGTTCAAACTGTGGCTTTCGACCAACAACAAGCCGGTCATTCAGGGCACCGACGATGCCATATGGGACCGGCTCCGCCTTATACCGTTCACCCAACGTTTCGACGGCGCCCGCCAGGACCCGAAACTCCCGGATAAGCTGCGCGGTGAGCTCGCCGGCGTCCTGGCCTGGATGGTCGAGGGCTGCCTCGAGTGGCAGGAGCACGGACTCGGGGCACCAAGGGCCGTCCGCGATGCTACCGACCAGTACCGTGCTGAGATGGACACTCTCGCGGCGTTCATAGAGGACCGGTGCGTGGTGCGCAAGGATGCAGTCGCGCCGGCGACGCCCCTTTATAAGCAGTACCAGTTCTGGTGCGACGAGGCCGGCGAGAAACCGGAGACGCAAAAGATGTTCGGTATGCGGCTCAGGGAACGCGGGTTTGTTAGCGACAAGATCAAACGAGGTCCGCATAAGGACCGCAAAGGATGGTTCGGCATTGGCCTGAGAGCGGACGATGCAGACCCCGAAGACCCGGGCGATGACGGCAATGGGCCCCCCAGCGGGCCCGGAGCGGGCGGTAAAGGTCCGCTGCACGGACGATCGGCGGGCAATGGTCCGCTCGGAGAATCCCGTGCATCTAAGCCCCATTCGTCGCGTACAGGCGACAAGAGCGGACAGAGCGGACCAAAAAACCAAGAACCTTCTTACCATAACTCTCGCGTAGAGGAGGATTCGGATAAAAGGTCCGCATCGTCCGCATCGTCCGCTGGCGATTGGAAAACGGATCCCATGCGCGCTTGCAGGAGGGGCCGATTAGAGGCAGAGGCCTACGAATGAGCGCTCGCCTACTCCCGGCCGTCCACGACCTCTACTCGAAGCACCCCGAGTACCGTCTCCTCGAGCCGTGGGGGTTGCAGCACGTCCTCTGGAGCCTGGGCTACGCAGAGGACCGCGAGGATGAGGCGGAGATCGCGGCGGCGGCAGAGGAAGCGCGCCAGGACTGGCCGGAGTGGTGGAGGGAGCGCCGCCAAGAAGAGAGCGAGAGGCGCTCCGACGATCTCAAGGAAGCCTGGCGCCGACATCATCCGAGCGAACGCGAAGAAGGCAGGTAGCTGACGCCATGCCTCATAACTGTACAGTCTGTACGCACCCGAAGCGCCACAATATCGAGCTGATTCTGGTCAACCGCTCACAGCCGTACCGCGACATAGCGCGCCTTGCAGGGTAAGACCCTGAAGCTGCTCTTAAAGGCGGAGGCGGCAGGGGAACTCCGCACCGCCGTGGCAGCGGTAGCCCAGGCACGCCAGAACGTCGAAGTCCTGGGGAAGCTGCGCGGGCTGCTGCCGCAGGAGGGCACCGTGAACATCACCGTGAGCGCCGAGGGGGATCCTGTGGAGGCCCTGGAGCTGGCTAGGAAGGCCTACGCCTACGTCGCCAGGGTGCTACACCCGGACGCTACGCTTGAGGCCGTAGGCAGGGCTGACAGGGCCGTGCTGAAGGCCGAGGAGCGCCAGGACTTCGCCGGATATGAGGAAGCTATGCGGGAGCTATGCAAGACGGCGAGGCGCGAGGCGCGGAGGAGGGCGGCGTGAGCGAGGCGCCGAGCTACGAGGAGGTCGTGCACGCTTTGCGCGTGCGGCTTGCGGGTGCGCCTCAGCTTCGGGATCAGCCCGCCCGGGACATAGGCCACGACCTCATGGCCAACGGCTACCTCCCCACTGAGCCCGACCCGGAGCTGGTAAGGAGGGCCCTCGAGGAGATCGAGGAGGAGGGAGGGGCGTGAGTGCTTTGAGGCTGGGTCCTCTGTTCTGGATCCTCCTTTTGTTCGCCGCGGGCTTCGCACGCTACCTCTACCTCGCCCACCGCGACGGCGACGGCGAGCTCGCCCTCGCCGCGGCCGTGGCCTTCCTCTTGATGTGCGCCTTGGCCGCAGCGGAAGCCTTGGGGTGGTTGTGGTGAGGGGCCGTGACGCGAAGATTGCGAACGCGCGGAAAGGCGGGCCGCTCAATCGCGCGCTCGGGCTTGCGATGGCTTCCGGGCGGACAATGCCGCCCGAGCTCGGCGGGTGGGGGGGAGGGTAGCCGTTGGTGGGCGTTTGCCGCGCAACCAAGCGGAACGGGGAGCCCTGTAGGGCCCCCGCAACGGGCTCCAGCGGCCACTGTTGGGCCCACGATCCGGCCTACGCACAGAAGCGGCGGCGCATGGCCTCGAGGGCCGGGAGCAGCAAAGGGGGCGGTGAGATCGCCGACCTCAAGAGGCAGCTCAAGGAGTTGGCCGCCGCCGTCCTCTCCGGCGAGGTGGGCCGCTCGGAGGCCGCCGTGGTGAACCAGATCATCAACACCCGAGCACGGCTCATAGAGCTCGAGCGCAAGATCCGGGAGCAGGAGGAGCTCGAGGAGCGCCTCGCGGCCCTCGAGAGCGTGCTGAAGGTGAGGAGCGCAAGATGAAACGGAATAACGGGCTCGGCAGACTCTACGACAGGCTCACGCCGGATGAGCGCTTCAGGCTCGATGTGGAGGCGATGGCAAGGGACGATTCGGTGGAGTCCCGGAGGCTCGTGGACACGTGCCCGCGCCGCTTCTACACCATGGCCGAGCTGGGGTTCTCGGCGCGGTGGGAGGGCGCCATACACCTCGCAACGGCGGTCCTACTGGACTTCGGGTACAAGAGCGCCAAGCTGCGCATGATAGACGCCTTCCGCGCGGTCATCCCCTACTCGCAGACCCTCGCCCAAGACGCCGCTCTGGACGCCTACTTCGACGGCCACCGCTCCGGGAGCTACCACGCCTGGAACGCCGCCGGCAAGACGGGACGTCCCCCGGCCTGGCCAGAGCCCGATGTGGAGCCCGATGACGATGAGCTGGATCCGGCCATGGAGCGGGACGCAGACGAGATAGAAGCGAAGGTAAAGAAGTACGGCGAGCTACTGCCGGAGCTCATAGAGCGCCTGGAGCGCGAGCTCGCAACCGAGCTCCTCGCAGTGTGGGAGGCGTTCTGCGGCTTCTGCGAGGGGGAGATGGGCTTCTCGGCCGAGAAGTTGCTGCAGGCGACGTTTCGCCCGGCGCTCGAGGACGTGGCGTGGTTTGGAGAGCTCTGCAAGCGGCTCGAG
>JARDZQ010000416.1 GCA_029240775.1 Rubrobacteraceae bacterium
GCTCGCCATCTGCGCCTTCAACTCGTTTCTCTGCCTGCTGAGCGTGGACGACGCGCTGGCTTTCCTGCGCAATGCGCGGGCGCACCTGGAGCCGAGTGGGCTGCTCGGGATCGAGGTCTCCGCCTTCTCGCCCGAGGAACTGCTGGACCCGCCCGGCGGCCCGAAGCGGCAACACGACTTCACCCGCGAACTGCCCGACGGGAGGTTGGATCGCTTCAGCGTATCTCGCTACGACGCGGCCAGGCAGCTCCTCGCGATGCGCCTGTTCTACGAGCGACGGGACGAAGACGGCGCGCTGCGGGAGGAGCGGGCGCACGACCTCACCATCCGGGTGACAGGACGGGAAGAGCTGTATCTCCTGCTCTGGCTGGCGGGGTTCGAGGTTGAGGCCCTCTACGGCGGGTTCGAGGGGGAGGCTTTCACAGCGGATAGCGATCACCTCATCGTGCTCGCCCGAAACGGTCAGGGCTGATCCGAGGTGTCTGCTTCGTCCTGGAGAGGTACGAATGCTCTGGCGTCGGAGGTGTCGTAGATCTCGACGTTCTGGCCGAGCCGGAGCATGCGCCTGCCCAGCCGCGGGAAGTCCGCTACCTCGACCTCGTGGCTCTCGCCGCCGACGAGGTAGACCAGGTCCTCGTCGTACGGGTTGCGCAGGTGGTGAGCAACACCCGGGGCCGGGAAGCCCATGAAGTCGCCCGCGGCCACCTCGTACTCCTCGCCGTCTATCTCCGCGACGCCGCGGCCGGAGACGATGTAGATCCACTCCTCCTCCGTGTAGTGGGAGTGGTAGATGAAGGACTCCCTGCCGCCCGGAACGCGGACCCGGTTCACGCCCACGCGCGACAGCCCGGCCATCGCCCCCAGACGGGTGCCGTACATCTCCGAGTTCGCGTTCCACGGGTGGGAGAAGCCGGACTCGCTCTCGGTCGCCTCATTCGCCCGGACGAGATACCCTCTCTCTGTCACCTGCCGCACCTCCCTCTCGTGGAACCAGAGAACAGTAGTCTAGCTTCTCACCGTGCGTAGGCGGTGACTTGCCGTCGCCGGGCCGCGACTAGGGTTGCGGGCAGGGGAAGACCTTGGGCGCGCTCGGGCCAGAGCGACGCTCCGCGGGGGATTTGGGTAGCGCCTCGCGGTCGGTTACGCCCAGGGGAAGTCGAGCGGCGAAGACTAGCCCGACCAGGGCCGCGGCGGCAAGCAGCGCGCCCGTGTACCCGAGGGCCGCCAGCGAGAGGTGTCCGAGGATCAGCGATCCCAGACCCGCCCCGAGTCCCTGACCAACATACACGGCCGAAGAGTTGAGCGAGAGGACCCCGTTTTGCTCGTCGGGGGCGACCCGGATCAGGTGGTGCTGCTGGAGCGGGATGAGGGCGAATACCACCGCGCCCCACGCGACCATGGCCATCCCGGCCCCCACTATCACGAACGCGGAGCCCACCTCGATCGCGGGCAGCAACGAGAAAGTGAGGAGCGAGAACCCGAGGATCACGATCATCTGGATCGCCGTCGTCCGGTAGCCCCAGCGGTCCGCGCCGTAGCCGCCAAGGATGGAGCCGCCCACACCCGCGAGACCGAAAGCGAGGAGCATAAGGCCTATGCCCTCGCCGCCGAAGCCCGTGAGCCCTTCGAGCAAGGGTCTTACGTAGGTCAGCACGGTAAACCCGGACGCCATGGCGAGGACCGTGACGGCAAGCGTCGCGAGGACGGCGGGGCGACCGGCAACAGCCAGCCTGGAGGCGAGGCCCCCGGCTAGAGACGGGTTCGAGACGGCCGGGAGCAGCAGACTGACGCCCGCGGCGGCAACAACCGCCAGCACCGCCGCCACGCCGAAGCTCGTCCGCCAGCCGAAGTAGTCGACGAGCACGGCCCCCAGAGGCACCCCCACGACCCACGCCACCGAGATCCCCCCTATGGTGACCGAGAGCGCCCGCCCTTTGCGCTCCGGGGGAGCCATACGGGCGGCGGTCGCCAGGGCCACGGGCGTGCAGATGGCCGCGAAGCCGGCGGCGGCCACCCTGGTGGCGAGTAGCAGGGAGAAGGTAGGGGCCAGCGCCGCGGCCGCGTTCGCTCCGGCGAACAGGACCAGACTAATCACCAGGAGCCACCGCCGGGGTACGCGGCCGGTGGCCGCCACGAGGAACGGGGAGAGAACCGCGTAGGCGACGGCGAACACAGTCACCAGGTGCCCCGCGGTCCCGACCGAGACGGAGAGATCCCTCGCGACGCCACCCAGGAGTCCGGCTACTATGAACGTCCCGGTGCCGATGGCGAAGGTCGCCAGGGCGAGGACCAGGATCCTGAGGTTCACGCTCCCTTGGGCCGCGGACGGAACGGGCTCGGGCCGCCCCGGGACCTCCCGAGCGGCTTCGTCTCCGATGTACTGGGCTGGTTCTTTCGTGACCACGGTCTCTTCCCTTCCAGAGCTACAAGCCGTCGGCCCTTCGGCTGCAACTCCGAGCCTAGCTCCGGCCTAAGAAGATACATCCGGCGGAGAACCGGTTGTTGTAAGGGACCTTTGGCGGGGCGATAATGTAGGACCAAAGTCGTAGGAGAAGGAGTGGCTGTAAGGGTCCTGATAACAGACGACCACGGCGTGGTGCGCCAGGGCTTGAGGATGTTCCTCTCGCTCGACCCCGATATCCAGGTCGTGGGAGAGGCTCAAGACGGCCGGGAGGCACTGGAGATGGCTCGCGAGCTCCAGCCCGATGTGGTCCTGATGGACCTCCTGATGCCCGTGATGGACGGGATCTCTGCCACCGAGGCCATCCGCAAGGAGCTCCCAGACGTCGAGGTGATAGCGCTCACCAGCGTGCTGGAGGACGCCTCGGTGACGGGGGCTGTGAAGGCTGGCGCCATCGGCTACCTGCTCAAGGACACCGACTCAGAGGAGCTCTCCCGCGCGATAAAGGCGGCCTCAGAGGGCAGGGTACAGCTCGCACCCGAGGCTGCGGCGAGGTTGATGCGC
>JARDZQ010000417.1 GCA_029240775.1 Rubrobacteraceae bacterium
GTTCGTACCCCCGAAGAGCGCCCTGGACATCTTCGTCAAGGACATGGGCCTCGTGCGAAGGGCCGCCGAGGAGCGGGGCTTCGAGACCCCGCTGGCCTCCGCGGCGCTGGGGGCGTACCTGGCGGGCCGCGACGCGGGCCTGGGCGCCGAGGACGACTCCGGGGTCATCCGCGTGTTCCGGGGACATCTGACCCCGGCAGATAGCGGGTAGGGCCGGCGGCTACGAGGCTCGCGTGGTCAGAGAGTAGCGAGAGGAGTCAGACTGTGTTCCTGGAACTGCCGGGAAGGGTCGCGATCGTCACCGGCGCGGCGCGGGGGATAGGGTTCGCGATCGCCGAGCGCCTCTCGAGGGCCGGTGCGCAGGTGATGGTCGCGGACATCGCCGAAGATGGCGCCGCCGCGGCCGCCGAACGGCTGCGCGAGGGGGGAGGCAAGGCCGCCGGGGTGGCCGCGGACGTCACCAGCCCGACCGAGGTCGGCGCGATGGTCGAGCGCACGCTCGACGCCTTCGGCGCTGTAGACATTCTGGTGAACAACGCCGGTATAACAGGACGCGACGCCCCGCTCTGGGAGACCACCGACGAGGACTGGGAGAAGGTGCTTGACCTCAACCTGACCGGCGTCTTCTATTGCTGCCGGGCGGTGGTCTCTCACATGCGCGAGCGCCGAAGCGGCGCGATAGTCAACGTGGCCTCCATCTCGGGCAAGGAGGGCAACCCGAACATGATCCCCTACTCCGTCTCGAAGGCAGGGGTGATCTGCCTGACCAAAGCGCTGGCCAAGGAGGTGATCACCGACGCCGTCAGGGTGAACGCCGTAGCTCCAGGGGTTATCGAGACGCCCCTGCTCGACCAGCTCCAGCCCGAGGCGATCGATTACATGAAGAGCAAGGTTCCGATGGGCCGCATGGGCAGCCCCGAGGAGGTGGCCGCCGTGGTCCATTTCCTGGCCTCCGACGCCGCAAGCTTCGTGACGGGCCAGTGTTACGACGTCAGCGGCGGAAGGGCAACGTATTGAAACCGTTTGCGAAATGGTTGCGTCTTCCGCGGGGCAAGGTTTTGTGAGGCTTCCGCAAAGCCGCTTTAGTCAGCATCCTGGCCGGGACGCCCCCGTGGCGGTCCTACCCGAGGGCCCCATGACCGTCCCGTACCTGGAGCACGCTCCGGTCCGGGCGTAACGACCGGGACAAAGATCGACCCCTCCAGCTTCGCGGTGCAGCCGCCAATCCGCCTCCAACTCCTTCGGCGAACAGCTTGAAACCTGAAGCCGAGCCAGGGATCATCGGTGGCATAATTAGCTCCATGCCAGAGAGTAGAGGTTCGGCCGATGGGCCGCTGGCCGTCTTCGACGTGGACGGCACACTGTTCAGACGGGGGTTATTGCCGGCGCTGACCCGCCGGCTGGTAGAGGAGGGGGTCTTCTCCGAGCGGGTGCGCGAGGAGCTGAGCGAGGACTACTATGCCTGGGTGGAACGCCGGGGCTCCTACGACACCTACGACAGGCTGGTCATGGACCTGTTCTTGCGGGAGCTCGAGGGCGTCTCCGTGGCGGAGTTGCAGCGGTGTGCCAGAGTGGAGGTGGAGACCCACGGCAGGAGGGTGCACATCTACACGCGTGATGTAGCCCTGCGGCTCAAGGGGGCCGGGTACCAGCTCATAGCCATCTCGGGTTCTCCGCAGGAGATCCTGGATCTCTTCCTGAAGCCGCTGGGTTTCGGTCGTGCCTGGGGCACGGTACTCGCCCAGGATGCCTGGGGACGCTACACCGGGGAGGTGCTGCAGAACCCCTTCGGGAACAAGCGGCGGGTGATGGAAGAGTTCCTGGATGGCGCCCAGATGGGCCTCGAAGGCTCCGTTGGGATGGGGGATACCATATCGGACGTGGGGTTCCTGGAGATGGTCCGGACTCCCATAGCCTTCAACCCGAACCGAGGGCTCTTCGATGTGGCCCGGCAGAGGGGCTGGCCCATCGTGGTGGAGAGGAAGGACGTGATCTACAACCTGCAGACCCGGCTGGAGTATCCCGTACTCAAGGAAGGTACCGTATGGGTGGGATAGCATGGCCTCTTCGGGGGCTTCTCAGCGCGCTCGGCTTCGCCTCCGCTGTAAGCTATTTCTTCTGGAAGTGGTAGAAGGCGGTTTCTCGACGTGCTGCCTCGGCATCCGTCTGTCGGGACGGTTAGCGTTCGGCGGCACGCTTCTGCCGGAAGATGAGATCCACGAGCTCTTCGCCGAAATCCGAGGCGGTATGGACATCCTCGCCTCTGATCTCGACCTCGTTCAGGTACTGGAGCCTGAGTACGTCTCCACCGGTTGCTCCGGCCTCGGGGATGATCCCACCGAAGAAAAACCCCAGATCCGCTAGCCCGGTGCCGGCACGCGGTGTGGCCGGGCGGGTGAGCGGGAGGTCCACGTAGACGCACTCCACGCCGTGCAGACAGAGCTCCCGTAGCCGGGTCTGGACCAGCTCCTGCAGGTCGGCACCTGGCTCCTCGACCTGCACAAAGGCCACGTTGTGGTCTCTCCTGACGTTGACGCTGATCCGGGAGGAGGATGCCAGCTTTGGGTTTGGAGCGGTTTCGATGGTGCGGCGTAGCCCGTTGTGCTCGACTACGCGCCGGACCGCCTCCCGGTACTCTTCGGGAGGGTAGATGGTCCGCTCCGGCTCGTCAGTGACGCGCATGTAGAACAGGGCGACCGATCCACGCCGCCCCGCTCTGTCTTCACCGATCTCTTTGTAGGAGACGGAGGCCGGAATGTACCCCAGCAGGAAACCGGTCTCCCCGGCGCCTAACTCGAGGTTGCCCCTCTGGCTGTAGGGGTGGACGGCGGTAGCCTCGCTGTAGAGCCCGTACATACCCCGCTCCCTGGCGCGCTCCGCGAGGAACGTCTTCATCCTCTCGAACAACCGGTGGCCGCGGAAGCGTGGGTCTACGACGGCCTGCCCGGCCTCGCCCACCGGCG
>JARDZQ010000021.1 GCA_029240775.1 Rubrobacteraceae bacterium
TCGCCACCCGCTCTCTTACGGCATCGGAGGGTTCTGCGGGACCACCGGAGCGCAGCTCCTCGCGCGTCAGGCGCGGGACGTCGACGAACAGGTCTATGCGGTCGAGCAGGGGTCCCGAGATGCGGCTCTGGTAGCGTTCGATCTGATTCGCCGAGCACCGGCAGGCCCGCCGCCCGTCGCCCGCGTAGCCGCAGGGGCAGGGGTTCATCGAGCAGACCAGCGTAAAGCGCGCAGGGTAGCTGAGCGTCGCCGCCACCCGCGAGATCGTGACGTGCCCGTCCTCGAGCGGCTGGCGCAACACCTCGAGCGTCACCCTGCCGAACTCGGGGAGCTCATCGAGAAAGAGGACGCCGTGGTGCGCGAGTGAGACCTCCCCGGGACGCGGGTTGCTGCCACCCCCGGCGAGCCCCGAGGTCGAGATGGTGTGGTGCGGCGCCCGGAAGGGCCTGTCCCCGATAAGGGCCCCGTTTGCCTCCCCCGCGGCGCTGTGGACCTTGGTTACCTCGATGCTCTCCGCCAGGGTAAGAGGGGGCAGTATACCCGGGAGCCTGCGCGCGAGCATGGTCTTCCCCGAACCCGGCGGACCGCTGAGGATGACGTTGTGCCCGCCCGCCGCCGCCACCTCCAGCGCCCGCTTGGCGTAGCGCTGCCCGGCCACGTCGGCGAAGTCCTCCCCCGCCGACTCGCTAGCGCCGTTTCGCGAAGGCTCCGCCGCGGGTATCCTCACGCGCTTGCCGAGAAAATCCACGGCCTCGCGCAGCGACCGCAACCCGTAGACTCCTAGGCCGTCTATGGCCGCCGCCTCGGGCGCGTTCGCCTGCGGCACCACGAGGCGCGGGAGGCCCTCCCGCCGCGCCCCTTCGGCCACCGAGAGAGCGCCCCTGATGCCGCGCAGCCCCCCGTCCAGCGAAAGCTCCCCTACCACCCCCGATCCCTCCAGCCACCCCTCCGAGAGCTCCCCCGCAGCCGCGAGGATGGCGAGCGCGATCGGGAGGTCGAACGCCGCTCCTTCCTTGCGCAGGTTTGCCGGCGCGAGGTTCACGATGATCTTCTTTGTCGGGAATTTGAATCCGCTGTTGGAGATGGCCACCCTGACCCTCTCCCGCGCCTCCTGTACAGCGGCGTCCGGCAGCCCGACGATGGAGAACCCGGGCAACCCCGGGCTCACGTCGACCTCCACCTCGACCGGCACCGCGTCTATGCCAAGGAGGCTGAGGCTCCGGGCTCGACACACGGCCATGCTTCAGAGCCCTCGCCCGTCACCACAACGTACCTTGCCCGCCACCTACCGCCCTTTCCCTTCGCAGACGCGAGCAGTATAGAGCATGTACGGTTAACTTTACAAGGGTACATTATATTTTACAGTCGGATTCGCTCAGAAGGCGTCCGGCACGTGGACGAGCCGTGGTCCGCCCTGTCCCACGAGTATGCCCACCACATCGAAGCGCACCGTGTCGAAGTCCGGCTCCTTTTCGGCCAGGAAGCGTTCGGCGAGGCGCCGAATTACGGCCTGCTTGCGAGGGGTGACGGCGTCGAGCGGGTGTCCATAGCCCGTTCCGCGGCGCAACTTCACCTCGACGAACACGAGGGTGTCTGCGTGGCGCAGGACCAGGTCCAGCTCCCCGAAGCGCGAGCGGTAGTTGCGCTCGACGAGCTCGTAGCCTTGCTCCATCAGGTAACGCAGCGCGAGGTCTTCGCCCCAGGCGCCGGCGGTTTGTCTGCTCAGGGGCCAACCCCGGCGTAGCTCAGGCGGTGGACGCGGCAGGGACCGAGCTGGGCGAGAGCGAGCCGGTGTTCGGGCGTCCCGTAGCCGCGGTTCCTCTCGAAGCCGTATGTGGCGTGCACTCCAGCTAAAGCGCGCATGGCGCCGTCGCGCAAGACCTTCGCCACGACGCTCGCCGCGGCGACCGCGGCGCTCTTCCCGTCGGCGCTCGGCAGGCACTCTATCTCGGACCCGAGCGCCAGGTTGCCGTCGGCGAGGGTGCAGCCGGCGCAGGACCTCAGCAAAGCCAGGGCGCGAGAGAGCGCCTCACGGTTGGCCCTGCCGACACCGAACTCGTCGATCCACCAGGCAGGGAAGGTCACGACGGAGACGGCCTCTGCCTGGCGAAGCACCTCGGCGAAGATCCTCTCGCGCGAGTCAGCGCTCAGGGTCTTCGAGTCGTCGAGGCCGGAGATCTCGCCCTCACCCAGGACGACGGCTGCGGCGGCCAGCGGTCCCGCGAGGGCGCCGCGTCCCGCCTCGTCGGCGCCGGCCAGCGGCGAGCGGCGTTCGACCACCCAGGCGGCGTCGAAGGCGTAGAGAGAGGTCTCCTTCCGGGAGCCATGCCTCGTGCTGGTCCCGGTCAAAGGCTTGCCTACTTGGCCTTCTTCACCCTGGCCCTGCGGCCGACCTTGTCCCTGATGTAGTAGAGCTTCGCGCGCCGCACGGCGCCACGGGAGGCCACCTCTATCTTCGCGATCTTCGGGGAGTGGAGCGGGAAGATCCTCTCGACGGCCACCCCGAAGGAGTTCTTCCGGACGGTGAACGTCTCGCTGATGCCCCCGCCTTTGCGCGCGATACACAGGCCCTCGAAGACCTGTACCCGCTCGCGGTTGCCCTCTATGACGCGGTAGTGCACCCGCACCGTGTCGCCCGGCTTGAAGGTGACGTCACGCTGCTGCAAGTTCTCGCTCGTTATCATGCTCGCTCCTCTCGTGAGTGGATATCCGGTGCTCCAGGTAGACCCTCCGCCCGTCTCCCTGACCCGGGCTCTCGCGCACCTCGCGCCAGGCACGGATCCGGACGTGATCGCCCGATAATAGCACGCTGGGAAGCGCCTCTCCATCCTACCCTTTTCGATCGAGCCATCACAAAAGCATTCCGTTACCCTTGACTTTGGGCCATCTTTCGCCTGGCGCACACGAGAAGGGCGCTCAGGGTATGGAGGCGGCCAGGACGCACTGTTCCGGGCAGCCTAGGTCCTGCATGTAGAGGAGCAGCCAGAAGCACTTGAGGGCCTGGGTTCCCTTCTACCGTCGAGATAGAAAACGTCGGCGGGAACGACAGGCTGTCCAGGGCGACGATCAGATCTTCGCCCTGGAAAGCGAAGCGAACGAGATCCTTTGCGGACCGGGCGATAACGTGGCCAGGTACGACCCCGCACCGGCAAGCGGCGAAAGCTCCGATACCTTCCTCGACGGCTCCTGCGAGGCCACGGACGACACGGTGGACTAGACAGAAAGATCCCACCCAACAGGCCGCAGAAGCCTGCTCAAAGCTCTCCTTGAGAAGCCCTCAAGCGTGCCTGTTCTTCCCGCCAGGAGCGTATCTTCGCGTGGTCGCCGGACAAGAGCGCGCCGGGAACTGGCATACCGCCCCACTCCGCCGGCCGCGTGTACACGGGGGGACCGACCAGACCCCTCTGCGAGTATGACTCCCCGATAAGGCTCTCTCTGTTCCCTACCACGCCGTCGAGCCGTCTAATGGCGGCGTCCGCCAGCGCAGCAGCCGCGATCTCGCCGCCAGAGAGGACGAAGGGGCCTAAAGAGACCGCCTCCGTCGCGAGCAACGCGCGGACCCGCTCGTCCACGCCGCCATATCGTCCGCAGATGATCGTAACATCGGGACCCTCCGCGACCTCGTTGACGTAGGCCTGATCTATGGCCCGCCCCCAGGCTTCCGTGAGGACGACCCGGCGTTCCTTCCTCACCTCTCTGGCCGGGACACCGTAGACGGCCTCTAGCGCCCGACCGACGACGTCGACGCGCACCACCATCCCAGCCCCGCCGCCGAACGGCATGTCGTCTATGCGCCCGCCCGGGGCAAATTCCTTGAGGTCGAAACTCCGGTAGCCGACGACGCCCCGCTCGATGGCCCTCCCGACGACGCCGACGCGCAAGGCTCCATCGACCACGGAAGGGAACACGCAGAACACGTCTATATCTCTCACCGGGGTCAGCCTTCCGGCGGACGGACGCTCACGCGGCCCGCGGAGAGGTCCACGCGCGGGACATGCTCGTGGGTGAAGGGCACGTAAAATGGCGGGGCGTCTTCGCTCTCGCGAACTACCAGCACCTCGTGGGCCGGTGTCTCGAAAGTATCCTCGACCCTGCCGAGCACCTCACCCGACTCGCCAACAGCGGTAAGCCCCACCAGATCGTCAACGTAGACCTCATCCTCCTCTGGCGCGTCGAGCTCGCGGCGCTCCAGTATCAGGCCTTCTCCTCTCAGGGCGTCCGCCTCGGAGCGGTGCCCGACGCCTTCCAGGTCCACGAGGTAGCCTTTGGGGGTCATCCGTACCTGGGAGATGCGCCTGCGGTGCCCCGCGACGAAGGGCTCGACCCCCTCGCGCAGGTGCCGGCCCGAGCCTGTGGCACGCACCTTCAAGGTCCCGCGCCTGCCGTGCGGGGCGACTATGCGCCCGATCTCCACGGGGTCGGAGGGCTCCACGCCCTAGCCAGGCACCTCCACGTTCACATGCTTGCCCAGCTTCACCGAAGCCGCCTTCGCCACCGTGCGGATCGCCCGGATAGTGCGGCCCTGGCGGCCGATGATCTTTCCCATGTCGTCCGGGGCCACCCTGAGCTCGAGGTCCACCCGCGAGTCGGTCTCGGTGCCCGAGACCTCGACGCTCTCGGGATCATCAACGAGGGAGCGCGCCAGGATGAGCACCAGGTTCTGCAGCTGGTCCACGAGTAGCCTCCTAGAGGACGCCGGAGACCTTCAGGAGCTTGCGCACCTGGTCGGTGGGCTGAGCCCCCTTGTCCAGCCACTCACGGGCCTTCTCCTCGTCGACCTGGATATCCGAGGGCTGCGTGCGCGGGTTATAGGTCCCTATGCGGTCTATAAAGCGGCCGTCGCGTGGACTGCGCGAGTCCGCGACCACTATCCTGTAGAAAGGCGCCCCCTTCGCGCCGTGCCTTGCGAGCCTTATCTTTACCGCCATCTACTCTCCTCTCGTGCCTCTCTAAGGTTACCTGCGTCCGGGCAGACCGGGCATGCGGGGCATCCCACCGCCCTTGCCCATCTGCCGCATCATCTTCTGCATCTCGTTGAACTGCTTGATGAGCTTCTGAACCTCTTGCTGGGTTGCCCCGGAGCCGCGCGCGATCCTACGCACCCTGCTCGGGTTTTGCAAGAGCTTGGGGTTGCGCCGCTCCTGAGCGGTCATCGAGGTTACCATGGCCTCGACCCTTCCGAGCATCCGGTCGTCGATCTGCGCCCCCGCGAGCTGTTTGTTGAGCCCCGGGATCATGCCGAGCAGGCCGGACAGTGGCCCCATCTTCTTTATCATCTGCATCTGCTTGAGGAAGTCCTCGAAGGAGAACTTGCCGGACATGAGACGCTTGGCGTCGGCCTCGGCCTCCTCGCGGTCCATCTGCTGCTCGGCTTTCTCGATCAGGGTAAGCACGTCGCCCATGCCGAGGATGCGTCCCGCCATCCGGTCGGGGTAGAAGTAGTCGAACTCGCTCATCTTCTCGCCCTCGGAGGCGAACCTGATCGGTCGCCCCGTCACCGAGACGACGGAGAGGGCAGCGCCGCCGCGCGCGTCCCCATCGAGCTTGGTGAGGATCATCCCGTCGAAGTCCGCGTACTCCTGGAACGCCTGCGCGACCTCGACCGCGTTCTGGCCCGTCACCACGTCGAGGACCAGGAGCACGGAGTGCGGCCGCGAGGCCTTCCTGACGCGCTTGATCTCCTCCATCATCTCCACGTCGACGACCTGCCGACCCGCGGTGTCCACGATGACGAAGTCGTAGCCGCTGTCCGCGGCGGCCTTGATTCCCCGCTCGGCGATCTCCTCGGGCGCCGACTCGGTACCCTCCTCGTAGACGGGCACCCCGAGCTCGCGCCCAATCTGCTGCAGCTGGTCTATGGCCGCCGGACGGTAGGTGTCGCAGGCCACCAGGTACGGGTTCTTGCCGAGCTTGCGCACGAAGAGGGCGAGCTTGCCCGCCGCCGTGGTCTTGCCGTGACCGTTGAGCCCGGCGAGCATCACGACGGTCGGCGGCCTCGAGGCGAAGGTGAGCTTGTGCGAGGTGCCGCCCATCAGGCTCGCCAGCTCCTCGTTGACGATCTTGACGACCTGCTGGCCTGGGCTCAGAGCCTTCGAGACCTCAGCGCCGGTCGCCCTCTCGCGGACGTTGCCGACGAACTCCTTGACGACGGCGTAGTTGACGTCCGCCTCGAGGAGGGCGAGCCGTATCTCACGCGTTACCTTCTTTACCTGGTCCTCTGTGAGGTTGCCGCTGCCGCGCACCCCGTCGAGCGCTGCGTTCAGCCTCTCACCTAGAGTATCGAACATACTAGAGGCCTCCAAACAGTGCTTCGGCGAACTCTAGGGCGTCGAACGGGTGCAGGTCCTCGGCCTTCTCGCCGACCGAGACGAGCTTTATGGGAACCCCGATCTCGTTGGCTATCGCGAGCGCTATGCCGCCCTTGGCGGTGCCGTCGAGCTTGGTCAGAATGACCCCCGTTACCCCCGCGACCTCGTCGAACATCTTGGCCTGTCTGAGGCCGTTCTGACCCGTAGTGGCGTCAATGGTGAGCAAGACCTCGTGCGGCGCCCCGGCAAGCTGACGCGCTATGACCCTCTTGACCTTATCAAGCTCGGCCATGAGGTTGATCTTGGTGTGCAACCGCCCCGCCGTGTCGATGAGGAGAACGTCAACCCCATCTCTTTTGGCCGCCTCGACGGCGTCGTGCGCGACGGCCGCCGCATCGGCGCCCCGCTCCCTGGCCACCACGGGAGCCCCGGTCCTCTCGCCCCAACGCTGCAGCTGCTCGATGGCGGCCGCCCGGAATGTGTCCCCGGCGGCGAGCATCGCCCTCCCGGGCAGGAAGTTGACGAGCTTGCCGATCGTCGTCGTCTTGCCGGTGCCGTTGACGCCAACCATCAGGATCACGGTCGGCTCGTGCGATATGTCGAGCTCGACGGGCCCCTCGAGCATGCGCGCGGCGTGCTCGACGAGGAGCTCCCTGAGCTCCTCGCCGCTCGTGATGTTCCTCTCGAGCGCTTCTTGTTCGAGCTCCCGAACTAGTTTCGACGTCGTCGCCACACCGACGTCGGAGGCTATGAGGATCTCCTCCACCCTCTCCCAGAACTCCTCGTCCTCGGCGTCACGGAACTCCGCCAAGGCCGCGTTGAACTGCCCGACGACGGACTCCCGGCTCCTCCGCAAGCCCTGGCGCAGCCGCCCTAACCAGCCGTCGGACTCCTGGGTCTCGACCGCAGCCTCGGCATCAGGCGCCTCCTCGACAACCCCCGGCTCAGGGAGCGCCTCCTCTACCTCGCTCGGATCAGCCTCTTCGACCGGCTCCCCGGTCGCCTCGGGCTCCCTGCGAGCGGCCAGCACCTCCTCGGCCGCGGGCACCTCGGCGCCGGACCCCTCGATCTGTTCGCTCTCCCGGACAGGGGCCTCGGTCGCTACGCCGGACCCTTCCGCGTCTTCTCCTTCTCGTCTGAAAAAGTTACGCCACGAGCGCGCCATGAACTGCTTCCCTACTCTCCCTGCATGCGCTTCGATACAACCGTGGTGGCCCCGGCGGCGTCCTGGACCACGCCATAGAGCACGTCCGCCGCGGCCATCGTCCGCTTCTGGTGGGTCACCAGCAGATACTGGCCGGTAGCCCGGTGAGAGTCTACCACAGCGAGAAAACGCGCCAGATTGAGATCGTCGAGCGCAGCCTCGGCCTCGTCGAGCACGCAGAACGCGCCCGCGTCACCGCCAGGCCGGCTGAGGAAGATGCTGAAGAGGAAAGAAAGCGCGAGCAGCGCCCGCTCGCCACCCGAGAGTACCCTTAGCGGCTTCCACCCCCGCCGCCCGAGCCTCAGCCCGACCTCCACACCCTCCTCCGAGAGATCCAAGACCCCCGAAGCCCCCTCCATCATCCGCGGAACCATCTCCTCAAACGCCCTACGCACCCGCCCGAACGTCTCGGAGAAGCGGGCCTCAATCTCCCGATCTACCGATAGTATTATGCGGTTAAGTTCGTCTGCGGCGGCCTGGGCGTCGGCGCGCTGGGCTGAGACGAACTCGTGGCGTTCGCGCAGCTCCTGTTCCTGGGCGAGGGCGAGGAGGTTGACGTCGCCGAAGCGTTTGAGTCTGCGCGCCAGGCGGTGTCGTTCTTCGTCGGTAGTGGGTGGGTGGCGCTCGGCCTCGCGTCGGGCGGCCTCGAGGGTGGCGCCCCACTCGGCCTGTACCTCGTCTGTGGCTTCGGCGCTCGCAACCCGCGCTCGCTGGAGGTCTTCGGCGAGGCGCTCTGCGGCTGCGCGGGCGGCGGCGAGGTCGCCGGCGAGGGCTGCCCCTTGGCGGGCGAGGTCCGTACGCTTCGCGGCGGCGCCGCGTTGGGCTTCTGCGGTCTGGGATCTCAGGGCGCGCAGCGCGTTGCGACGCTCGCGGACGGCGGCCGCGAGGTGCGAGGAGACGCGCGCTGCGCGTGCGGCGGCCCTCGCCGTCCGGTGGGGGTCTCGTCCGGAGGCGTTCCGGGCGTGTTCGAGCCGGCGGGAGATGCGTTCGCGGCGATCGCGGCCCGCCGCGAGGGCAGAGCGCAGCCCTTTCAGCCTGCGGTGGGAGTCTTCGGCCGCTTCCCTCGCCTCGGCGACGGCCTGCGCCGCTGCGGCGGCCTCAGAGTCCGCGTCGGCCCAGAGCCCCTCGGCCCGCAGGAGGGCCTGCTCCTTCTCGCGCGTCTCCAGGGTCAGGGTCTCCTCCAGCCTTCGCCGCTCCGCGAGAGCTCTGCTGAGATCCTCGGCGACCGTCAGGCGACGTAGGGCGCCGCGGGCGAGCAGGGCTCGGGTTCGCGAGGTGCGACCGGCGAGTTCCGAGAGTCTCTCGACCGTGGCGGCGAGCCGCTCTATGCGCCGGGAGGCGGTGGAGATCTTCTTCCGCAGGTCGTAGAGCATCTCTCCGGGTCCTCGCTTCAGGGCATCCAGGCGCTCGCGTTCGGCCGCGAGCCTGGCGTCGCGCGCGAATCTGCCCAAGGCTGGCCTGCGGCTCAGGCTGGTGCGCGTGAGGCGCAGGCCCTGTCGGGTGACCGCGACGTAGCCGTTTGACGCGGCGCTCTTCTGGAGCTCCTCTATGACGTAGATGCCGCCGAGGAGGCGTTCGACAGCCTGCGCGTAGCGATCGTCCACGACCTCCACGCACTCGACCAGCGGCTTGCCAGGCGGGATTCCGCCTTCCTCCACCCACCCTGCGTCCAGGCGGACGGCCACGCGCTCCCTGCCGGAGAGAAGCCGCAGGCCCTCGTCCACGTTCTCGGCCAGCACGCCCGCGCCGAACTCGCCGAGGGCGGCATCTACGGCCGCCTCGTAACCGGGATGAGCCCTTATCACCTCGTAGAGCCTGGTACCGCCGCCCCCAGGCGCCGCGTCCTGCAACGCCCGCACCTTCGACTCAGCCCTTCCGAGGGCGGCCGCCAGCGCCCCGCGACGCCGGTCGATCTCCTCGGCCCGGTCCTCGACCAGCGCGAGCCTATCCCCCAGCCGCTCCCGGAGACCAGCCAGCCTCGAGGCGGCACCCTCCGCCCACGGGCGCTCGAGGCACTCAGCCAGATGGGCCAGGCGTAGCAGCTCCTCGCGCGGCATCGCCTCGAGGTGCCGCGCAGCCGCTGCCTCCTCGAGCCGGGCGCGCAGGCTCTCCAGCTCGGCTGCGAAACGAGAGCGCTCCTTTCCAGCCGAGGTCACCCGCTGCCTGGTCTGCTCCAGAGTCAGCCGCAGGCGAGAGGTCTCCGCGAGGAGCGTGCTGTGACGGGCCTCCGCGGCGGCGCGCAGCTCCTCGAGGTCCGCCAGGGACCGGGAGATCACGTCCAGCTCCTCTTCGAGGCGGCCGGCGGACCGCTGCAGATCGCCACTGCGGCCCGCCTCGAGGCGGAACAGGTTTCTATCCGCGCGCAACGACTCGCTCCGCAGGTCCTCTGACACTTCCTCGAGGCTCTCGAGCGAGGCCTCCGTCTCGTGAAGCTCTCCCTCCAGCGCCGCAGAGCGGCGGGCCAGGCTCTCTTCCTCCTCGCGCAGCGCCTCCTGGCGGGTCGAAAGCTCCGCGCTGCGGGCTCTGCTCTCCTCCAGCCGGCGCTGCAGACCCTCGAGGTCGCGGGTGGCCGCCCGGTAGAGGTGCGCCAGGGAGAGCTCGCGGAAGCGGGTCTCCAGCTCCCGGTACTCGCGGGCGGCGACCGCCTCCCTCTCCAGCCTCCGGAGCTGGCCGGCGAGCTCCGCCTCCAGCTCGCGGGTCTTCTCCAGCTGGGAGGCGGCCTTCTCAAGACGACGGCTCGCCGAGAGGCGCCGCCGCCGGTAGACGCCAAGGCCCGCGGCTTCCTCGAGGGCGAGGCGACAGGCAGCCGCGCCGCCCGCGACTATCGCGTCCACGGCACCCTGGCGCAGGATGCTGTGGCGCCCGATCCCCGCCTCCCCGGCGACCGCCCGCACGTCCTGGAGCCGCGCGCGGGTGCCGTTGATCCTGTACTCCGTCTCGCCGGCGCGCGAGATGCGCCGCGTGATAGAGACCTCCTCGTACGGGAGAGAGATCTCCCCAGACGAGTTATCCAGTACGAGCGTCACCTCGGCGGCGCCCGCGGGCGGGAGCGTCTCCGAGCCGGAGAAGATAAGCTCGCTCATGGCCCCGGCTCGCAGCACTCCCGGGCTCTGCTCCCCCAGCGCGAAGAGAACAGCATCCGTGATATTGCTCTTGCCCGACCCGTTCGGCCCGACTATGGCCGTCACACCGCCCTCCAGAGGCATCCTGACCGGCCTCGCAAACGTCTTGAAGCCCTTGATATAGATCCCCGAGAGCACTAAGCGCATTCTACGTAACTTCTATGTAAAAAGCACGCGGAAAAGTGCAGCAAATTAGTTGTCAGGTTTCAGGCTGCAGGCTTCAGGCATGTTCGTGGCGCGGCCATCACCGCAGGTGTAACAGTGTTGGTCACCTAACGCCTGGGATCTGATGCGCAAGCTCCAACAAAGTTTCGCCCGCAACACAACGAGCAGCGTGCTGCAAAGACCGGCCCTTCGGGCCGCTCCTTCAGCTTGTATCTGATCAATTCTGACCAACGAACAGTGGGACGTGCTCGACTCGCTGATCCCCAATCCACTTCGCCATGCCGGCGGTCGTGGTTGACCTTTGCGAGATTCCAGAGATGTCCTCGACG
>JARDZQ010000418.1 GCA_029240775.1 Rubrobacteraceae bacterium
CGCGGGCTGTAGAGGTGGGAACGAGTGCCGCCGGCCGCCAGACCCGGACCGACGAGGATGAGCGCCTGGCGCGTGAACCCGGCCTCTCTTATACGGTCCGCAAGATCCCCGAGCGGGCACTCGATCACTACCTCGTCCGGCCAACTCGCCTTGTAGACGATGGCGCTCGGGGTGTCTGGCGCGTAGCCGCCTTCTATGAGCTCTTCTTGCAGGGCGCGCGCGCGGGCGGCGGAGAGGAAGATCGCCATGGTCGTCCCGTGGGCTGCGAAGCTCTTTATGTCCTCACCTTCGGGCATCGGGGTGCGGCTGGCACGGCGGGTCAGAATCACCGACTGCGAGACCTCCGGCACGGTCAGCTCCCGCCCGATAGCCGCGGCCGCAGCCCCGAGCGAGGAGACGCCGGGCACGATCTCCCACTCTAGCCCGATCTCTTCGCACAGCTCGAGCTGCTCCATCACGGCCCCGTAGATGCTCGGATCTCCCGAATGAACCCTGGCCACCGCCAGGTCCTCGGCCACGGCCCTCTCGTAGACCTCACGCAGGCCTTCGAGCGGGAGCGTGGTGGACTCGATTATCTCCGCACAGCCCCTCGCGTGCTCCAGAACGCCCTCGCTGACCAGGCTGCGAGCCCAGATCACCACGTCTGCCTCACCTATGAGCCGCGCCCCGCGAACGGTCAGGAGATCCGGCGCCCCAGGCCCAGCCCCTATGAACCAGACCTTACCCAAACTCGCGCTCCCTCCGGCTGAAGATCAAAGTCGACAGATACGGGCCCTTCCGCCCTACAATCTCTGAGGCGCCTATTACTTCTTCACCCTCCATTCCTAACCGTGAACCGTAGATTGCATCTTCGAGCCGCCCCTCGGCGGCGGCGATCTCCAGCACCTCCCGCAGCCTGCTTCCGCCCTTGTAGCACACTACCGTCTCGAAGGTGGATAGCGCGCTTTGCAGGACATTCTTCCCCGCAGTAAACGGCAGGAGCGCCAGCCTCTCGTCACCCTCCAGCAGCACCGTGCCGCCCCGGGCGGCCAGGTCCTGCATCGCCGTGATGCCCGGTATTGTCTCTACGTTAACTTCAGGCACATGATTCTTCACCGTGCGAGCGAGGTACGTGAAAGTGGAGTAGACGTTCGGGTCACCGATGGTAGCGAAAGCGCAGGTCTCGCCGCAGCGGAGGGGTTCGGAGACCTCACGGGCGGCCCGCTCCCAGTTTTCGGCGCGGGCGGCGGTGTCATCGGAGAGGGCGAAGAGGAGGCGGCGTGTTCGCTCGGGTTCGAGGTGGGTCTGCACCACTCTCTCGGCGCGGCCCACTTCGCCCGTATCGCCGACGGGGACGAAGACATGGTCGGCTTCGTGCAAGGCGCGAAGGCCCTTGATTGTCAGGAGCTCGGGATCTCCGGGGCCGACGCCGACCCCGATCAGGCGCCCGCTCATACCCTTACCCCCGCCGAGGCTGCCAGCACCAGTCTCCTCGGGATCTCCGGCGTCGCCGCCCAGTGCAGGTGCAGGTAGCTCGCGTGTACGCCGCCTGCGACGAAGCCCTCCGGCCCACGGCCCTCGAGCTCCCAGGCCGGCCTCTCCCCTACCCCCGGCTCGACCGCCGAGTAATGGAACTCGTGAGCACGCACGCGCGATCCCGATTCGGCGAGAGGAGAGTCCTGGGGAGCGCGCGCCTCCCTGTAGCCGAGGGTGAGCCGGTCGGTCATACGAGCTTTCGCGTCGAGGACGCCGCACATCCGGTGTCCGTCCAGCTCTTCGACGAGGTAGAGAAGGCCACCGCACTCGGCCACGACGGGCTTTCCCTCCGCTGCGAACCGGCGCACCTGTCGTCTCAGGGGCTCGTTCGCCGCCAGCGCCTCGGCGTAGGTCTCGGGGAAGCCGCCGCCGAGGTAGAGGGCGTCCGCGCCTTCGGGGAGGTTCTCGTCGGAGGCGGGATCGAAGAAGGCGAGCTCAGACCCCGCACCCCGCAGCAACTCCAGGTTCTCCTCGTAGAGGAAGCTGAAGGAAGGTCCGGCCCCCACCGCGACGCGAGTTGAAGGTCCCCGCTCAGGAGCCTCGGGGCTCCAGGCTCTGGCGTTCAGGGGCCCGGCGGAGCGGGCGAGGCGCAGGATGGCGTCGAGGTCGCAGGACCGGGATACCGTAGTGCCCGCCACGTCGAGGGTGTTGCGAGCCTCGCTCTTGCGTTCGGCGGCGGGCACGAGGCCGAGGTGTCTATCAGGGGTGTTCATCGTGGGGTCACGGCGCAGGACACCGAGGACGGGCACGTTCAGGGGCTCTATGGCCTCGCGGAGCATCCTCTCGTGGAGAGGAGAGCCCACGCGGTTCAGGATCACACCCCCGATCCGCAGGTCCGGGTCGAAGGTCGCGTAGCCGTGCACGATGGCCGCGGCCGAGCGGGCCATCGCCGAGGCGTCTATAACGAGTAGGACCGGTGCTTCGAGGAGCTTCGCGACGTGGGCGGTCGAGGCGTACTCCCCGGCGCCGCTCTTGCCGTCGAAGAGACCCATGACGCCCTCCACGACGGCGACGTCGGCGCCGCCTGCACCGTGGGCGAAGAGCGGGCCTATGAGCTCGGGACCGGAGAGGAAGGCGTCGAGGTTGCGTCCCGGGCGACCGGTAGCGAGGGTGTGGTAGGAGGGGTCTATAAAGTCAGGTCCGACCTTGAACGGGGCGACGCGGAGACCCTTCCGGGCAAACGCGGCCATGAGGCCGGAGGCGACGGTCGTCTTGCCCGCGCCCGAGTGGGTTCCGGCTACTACGAGGCGTGGCAGCGAAGCTCCTACCACTCTATGCCCTTCTGTCCGCGGTAGCCCTCGTCGAAGGGGTGTTTGATCTTGCGCACTTCGCTCACGAGGTCGGAGATCTCGACGAGCGCCACGGGGGCGTCGCGGCCCGTGATGATGACGTGCTGGAAACCGGGACGGGTCCTCAGGGTCTCGACCACCTCCCGCGTGTCC